>JBPEWW010000079.1:0-26870 GCA_052032275.1 Alteromonas sp.
TGCAGTAATGTTATCGCTGGGTCAGCTGAACCGTCTGGTGGAACTGTCAAATGGTACTGAAAACCCAATCCGCAACATGCAGTTAAGCGTGGTAAAAGCGGAAGACAAGGCGCAGGCAGAAGCCGCGCAATAAGTCTGCACAGATGCCAGTCAGCCGACTGGCATCTTTTTTTCCTACTGGTTTCCAATAGCCAGCTTTCCAAGCCTCACTATGTTCCCCGACCTTTGTTAAGTAAGCGTCAGTTTTCGTTCATTTTTCATTAAGTTAGCCCACGCTACCTTATTTCCATAGAATGCGTTCCGGGCACTGGCCTGGGAACGATAACCCACGGACCACCCCAGTGGTGATACAAATAAGGAAATATATAATGCTACGCTCTGCGCTTTCTGTTGCCATACTGACCACGCTGTTCACGTCAGCGGCTCTGGCTAATCAAAATGAAGTCTCAGCAGGTTTCAGCGACCTGCGGGATGTCGATGACCATTTTCTCGGCATAGGTTATACCCGTTACCTGGACGTCATTAATAACCGTGAAGGGGTGCACCTGATCAACCCCTACCTGCAGCGTATTTCCAGTGTCCGGGTAAATTACTTTGCGCTGGATGACATTGATTACACGCAGGTCGGTGGCACCTGGTATGTGGATAACCAGTGGATGCTGAGCGCCGATATCAGTTATCTGGATACTGACAACCGGCTTTACGATGACGATGACAAAATTGCCGACCTGAAAGCGGGCTATAATGTGAATCGCGACGTGCAAATTGGCGGTGCCCTTCGCTATCATCGTGCCCGGGATACGTATTATGTTGGCAATCCACAGGCGCCTTTCAGCCGCGACCAGTTCGCTGCGGTGACCACTGAAAACTGGACGCCGAGTATCTTTGCCCGTTACACCAGGGTTCATAACAGTTCGGGCTGGGACTTTACGGGCCAGATGATGTTTGACGACATTAATACGCTGGAGGCGTCGGCGCGCTATTTCTTTACCCGCGGACTGAGTGTCGCCGCGAATTATACGTTCCGCGACCCCTCGTCGGAATTTGAGCAGTACGGCTACGAAGACGAACAGGTGGTCGGCGCAGAAGTCGAGTACTGGGTAAACCCTGACTGGTCGGTACGGGCAGGCCTGGATGTGGCGGTGCAGGGAGACAGCGGGCTGGACTCGCTGACACTGATGTCAACCTACCGCTTTTAAAGCCACCGCCCTGCGGTATTAAAACGCCCGCCGCCCCGGTTTAGGAAGCCGGGGCGGGGGCAGTTGTCCGGGCCGTGGTCAGCCTGTTACCCTCAGTACTTACCTCTCACCACTTTAATCTTATGCTGATGATTCCTTGGTGAGTGTTCACTTATGGAATACCCGCCAGATGACGGTAATTTTTAAAATTAATATTGCCGACAATCACTAATTATCCTGTTTTTCTGTCAGTGAATCAGCCACTTCGCAAGTTAACTGTATATAAATACAGTTCAAAGCCAGTCCCCACGCGGGTTTGCGCCCTGATTTTTGCTTGACAGTGGGGATCATTGCTACCTAAACTGTCATCCAGTGGGTAAAAGTGGCAAATTGTGGATCGAGTTATCAACGTTTTGCAGATCAGTGCTCAAAAAACAAGAAAATCAAAAACAAATAATAAAAGGCTAGGGGAATGTTCCGCGGCGCTAATGCAATCAATCTTGACACCAAGGGAAGGTTGGCGATACCTACAAAGTATCGCCAGTCCCTGCAGGATGATTGTAACGGACAACTGGTCTGCACAGTCGATACACAACAAAGTTGTTTGCTGCTTTACCCACTTCCCGAATGGGAAGAAATAGAACTCAAGCTCAGTAAGTTCTCCAGTATGGTGCCAGCTGAGCGCCGCATGCAACGTCTGTTGCTGGGGTATGCCACCGAAGGTGAAATGGACAAAAGCGGTCGGATCCTGATCCCTACGCCGTTACGTCAACACGCCAAACTTTCTAAAGAAGTCATGTTAGTCGGCCAGTTAAATAAGTTCGAAATTTGGGATGCTGAAGTCTGGGCAGCGCAAATTGAGGCAGATATGGAAACCGAACGAGACGGAGACTTTGAATTAACTGAACGCCTGCAGGACTTCTCATTATGACAGACACCCCCAATCAACACGTCTCCGTGTTACTTCAGGAAAGTGTCGACGGTCTTGCCATCAAACCGGATGGTATTTATGTAGATGCCACGTTTGGCCGTGGCGGACATTCTGCAGCCATTCTGGAGCAGCTGGGCGCACAGGGCCGGCTGATTGCCTTTGACAGAGACCCTCAGGCAATTCAGGCCGCCGGTCGTTTTGCTGATGATGCGCGCTTTGAAATTATCCACCGGCCGTTCGGTGAGATGGCAGAGGCGCTGGCGGACAAGGGGCTGACCGGCAAGGTTAACGGCGTACTTATGGATTTAGGGGTCTCTTCCCCGCAGCTGGATGATGCTGCGCGGGGCTTTAGTTTTATGAAAGACGGGCCTCTGGACATGCGGATGGATACCACCCGTGGTATGAGTGCTGCAGATTGGTTAGCAACTGCTGATGAGCAGGATATTACGCAGGTCATTAAAGAGTTTGGCGAAGAAAAGTTCGGTAAGCGTATAGCGCATGCCATCGTGCAGCAGCGTCAGCAAAAGCCCATTACCCGGACCCGGGAACTGGCTGAGCTAATCGATCAGGCCGTGCCGGTGAAAGATAAATACAAGCATCCGGCTACCCGCGCTTTTCAGGGCATTCGCATTTACATCAACGCTGAGCTGGATCAACTGCGGGTGGGACTGAAAGCGGCTGTGGACGTGCTGGCACAGGAAGGGCGACTGGCGGTCATTTCATTCCATTCACTGGAAGACCGACTGGTTAAACGCTTTATGAAAGACCAGAGCAGTGGCAAGAAAGTCCCGCATAATTTGCCCATTACCCAGGCCGAAATTGACGCCGATAAGGTGCTGCGTACCCTTGGCAAAGCCATTAAGCCGTCAGGGGAGGAAATTTCGCATAATGTGCGTGCGCGCAGCTCCGTGTTACGGGTAGCTGAAAAACTATGACAGTGCAGCGCCAGCCAAAGTCAGGCACCAACTTCAATTTACTGCTCATTCTGGTCTCAGATTTGACCCGCAATAAAATGCGGGTTTTGTTGTATTTGATGGTCATGCTTAGTGCGATGGCTGTGATCCTGAGTACCCACCACAACCGGCAGCAGGTGATCGCGCTGGAAGACCTGATGGAAGAGAAGGATCAGCTGGATGTTGAGTGGCGCAACCTGGTGTTAGAGCAGCGCGCACTGACCGAGCATAATCGCATTGAAGCACTGGTTGAAAAACAACTGAATATGCAACGCCCCACCGCGGAGCAGGAAGTAGTGGTGAAACTAAAATGACCACTACTTCGTCTAAACGCAACCCAGCACGGCGGGGCGCCAAACACAATGTCACCCCCAGCCTGGTGCACTGGCGCTTTGTCGTCGTGCTGGCCGTGGTGGTGCTGGTGTTCGTGGTCCTGGCTGCACGTGCCGCCTTCATTCAGGTTATTGAGCCGGATGCGCTGATTGAGCAGGGGGACAGCCGTACCCTGCGCACCCGCAATATGCCGGCTTACCGGGGGCTGATCACCGACCGGCACGGTGCCGAGTTGGCAGTGAGTGTGCCGGTGCGTGCCATTTACGCCGATCCTAAGGTCATTCATGATCGAAACGGCTTCGCCCAGTCTCGTCGGTGGCGGGCACTGGCCGACGTACTCGGCCAGGACGTTGATGAATTACGGGAGCGGGTGAGTAACCCCAAACGCCGGTTTGTGTACCTGCAACGCCAGGTCTCGCCAGCGATGGCGGAGTACGTAGACAAACTGGATATTCCAGGCATTTACCTGCGGCGTGAAAGCCGCCGCTATTATCCGACCGGCGAAGTTGCGGCGCAGATTATTGGCATCACCGATGTGGATGACAACGGCATTGATGGTCTGGAGCGGTTGTATAACGACTGGCTCACCGGAACTCCGGGTTCGCGTAAAATTCGCCGCGATGCCAAAGGCCGGCAGGTAGAAATACTGGAAACTCAGTCGGGTGAAGCGGCGGGCAATCTGCAACTGACCATCGATCAGCGTATACAGGCGCTGGCTTACCGTGAAATTAAGGAAGCCATGCTCTATTACCAGGCCAGCTCTGCCTCCGCGATAGTGCTGGATGTGCATTCCGGCGAGGTACTGGCCATGGTCAATGCACCTTCATTTAATCCCAATGATCGCAGTGATGTCTCAGCGCACCGCATGCGCAACCGGGTGATCACCGATTCGTTTGAGCCCGGTTCGGCACTCAAGCCGCTGGCAGTCCTGACCGCCCTGGAGTTTGGTAATGTTGCTGTAGGCGATACAGTAGACACGCACCCTGGCTGGATGCGACTGGGCGGTAGCCTGGTGAAAGATGTGCGTAACTACGGTGAGTTGTCGCTGGAAGAAATTATTCAGCACTCCAGTAATATGGGGACGTCCAGACTCGCGCTGTCGGTACCCAAGCAGTTCCTGCTGGATACCTACTATAATGTGGGTCTGATGTCCGATACCGGCTCCAATATGCCCGGCGAAAGCAGCGGCATCTTCCATGAACGCAGCCGGTGGTCAGACTTTGAGCTGGCCACCCTGTCGTTTGGTTACGGGATCTCGGTAACCACTGCACAGCTGGCACGCATGTACGCCACCTTAGGTAACGGTGGCATAAAACGCCCTCTGACCATTATTAAAAACCCGCAGACCGAAGGCTGGCAGCCTGGCGAAGAACGGGTCATCAGTGAAAAGAATGCCGCTGCGGTATTGGCCATGATGGAAAGCGTCACGCAGAAAGGCGGGACAGCCACCAAGGCGGCGGTTCCAGGTTATCGGGTTGCCGGTAAAACGGGGACCAGCCGTAAAGCGGTGGCCGGGGGTTACGGTGAAGAGTATGTCAATATCTTTGCCGGGGTGGCGCCGGTCTCCGACCCACAACTGGTCACCGTGGTACTGATCAATGAACCCGGAGGCGATTTGTATCACGCCGGTGATACCGCTGCACCGGTATTTTCCGCCATAATGCAGGGCGCATTGCAAATGCTGAATATTGCGCCCGACGACAAGCAGGTCACGTCGACACTGTGGATGAAAGGAGCCGCTAGTGGTAGTTAATGCATTTATTCAGAGTATACGTGCGTTGATGGCCAAATTTGGCGTTGATGCGCCCGATATACGGGTACAGGGCCTGACGCTGGACAGCCGTGAGGTCAACACCAAGCTGGCCTTCGTGGCAGTAAAAGGGCACGAACGTGATGGCCGTGATTTTATTCCCCAGGCCATTAGTCTCGGTGCCCGGATTATACTGGCGCAAACTGACGACACCCAGGCCCACGGCGCTTTGGAAATGCGCGGCAATTCGGTAATTATCTCGCTGTATGATTTGCCGAACATGCTGTCTAAAATAGCCGCCGCGTTTTACGATTATCCGGCCCAGAAAATGACCACGGTAGCCGTCACCGGCACTAACGGTAAGACCTCGGTCGTGCAGTTAATCTCACAATTAAAGGATGCGCTGGGTACCCGCGCTGCTGCTATCGGCACCCTGGGCAGCGGGATCTATGACGGTGAAGATACCACCTGGGAGCAGACGCCGGCAGCCAATACCACACCGGATGCGATACACATGCAGTACGTGATGGCTGAATTTGTGCAGCAGGACGTGCGCCATCTGGCGTTTGAAGCCAGCTCACATGCCCTGGTTCAGGGACGGTTGCAGCAAGTGAAAACTGACGTTGCGGTGTTTACTAACCTTACCCGTGACCACCTTGATTACCACGGCAGCATGGCTGCATATGCTAAAGCCAAACGGGAGCTGCTGAATCAGCCGGGCTTATATGCGGTGGTACTGAATGCCGAAGACAATGAAAGCCAGAACTGGGCAAATGCTGCGCCTGAGGCGGCCACCCTGGTATGGACCGGCATTGATATTGCTGTACCCACAGCGACTCAGGATCGCCATTGTTTGGCCACAAACCTTCGTTACCATACTGCAGGCTGTGATTTTAAGCTGCAGACGTCATGGGGCAGCCATCAGGTCAGTATTCCGCTGCTGGGCAGGTTCAATGTAAGTAATGTGCTCAGTGCAGTGGCCACCCTGCTGGCAGAGGGCGAGCGGTTTGATGAGGTGATGCAGGTGGTATCACAACTGCACCCGGTTAAGGGACGGATGGAAGTGTTCCCGTTTCCTGCGCATGCCAACGTAGTTGTAGACTACGCGCATACCCCGGACGCCCTGGAGAAAGTGCTGCAAAGTGCCAGGGCACATACCGACGGTGAAGTATGGTGTGTGTTTGGCTGCGGTGGCGATCGCGATGCCGGTAAGCGACCGCTTATGGGTAAGGCCGCCGAAGCCGGGGCAGATCACCTGGTGATCACTACCGACAACTGTCGCACCGAAGCGCCACAAGCGATAGCCCGCGATATTCTGCAAGGTCTTGCCGACACCACCAAAGCTGTGGCCGAACCGGATCGTGAGCAGGCCGTGCGATATTGCCTGGCAAACACCAGTCAGAATGATTTGATTGTCGTGGCGGGCAAGGGGCACGAAGACTACCAGATAATAGGTACCACTAAGACAGATTATAACGAACGCGCCGTCATCGCGCGTTTGCAACAGGAGTACAGCAAATGATTACCACAACGCTGTCGTGGATCGCCGGCAAGCTTGGCGGAAAACTGACCGGTGACGATCTCACCGTGGCGGAGGTCAGCACTGACACCCGCTCGCTGACAACAGGTGCCGTCTACCTGGCTCTAAATGGCGCTAACTTCAACGGTCATAAATTCGTAGAGCAGGCCGTGGCTGCCGGGGCGTCGGCGATTATTGCCAGCGAGCCGGTCACTACCCACGTCCCGGTCATTTACGTGAAGGATACCAAAGAAGCCCTGGGACAGCTGGGGGCTGCAGTCAAAGCGGAAGTGGCACCAAAGACCGTCGCGATCACCGGCAGCAGCGGTAAAACGACTGTCAAAGAAATGAGTGCGGCAATTCTCGAGCGGCGTGGCTCGGTATTGGCTACCGCCGGCAATTTCAATAACGAAATTGGGGTACCGCTGACCTTGCTCAGACTTAAACCGGAGCACGAGTTTGCGGTTATCGAATTGGGTGCCAACCATTTAGGTGAAATTGCGTACACCACCAGCTTGGTTCAGCCTGATGTGGCGACCATTGTAAACGCCGCGGCATCGCACCTGGAAGGCTTTGGCAGTCTGCTGGGGGTCGCCCGGGCGAAAAGTGAGATATTTAAAGGTCTTGGCGAGCAGGGCGTGGCGATTGTCAATGAGGATAGTCAGTTCGCTGAATTCTGGAAGGGAAAACTGAAGCACCGCAATGTGCTTACCTTTGCGCCTGAGCAGACGCACAGCGCAGACTTTACCGCAGAAGATGTGATTGTGGGACTGGACGGTTGCGCCGCCTTCCAAATGGTCACCCCGCAGGGGGAAGTGGCTATTCAGCTGACCATACCTGGCTTGCACAACGTCGGTAACGCGCTGGTGGCAGCGGCATTATGTATGCAGGTTGGCGCTACCCTGGAGGATGTCCGCGACGGACTGGCCGGCATGCAGCAGGTTAACGGGCGACTGAACGTGAAAATGCTAACCAGCCAGATCCGGTTACTGGACGATACCTACAATGCCAACGTGGCCTCTGTAAACGCGGCCATCGATACACTGGCCACATTTTCCGGCCTTAGGGTAATGGTACTGGGCGATATGGCCGAGCTGGGTGACAAGGCCCGTTACTATCATGAACAGGTTGGCGACTATGCGCAGCAACAGGGTATTCATTACCTGTTTACAGTGGGCGTACTCAGTCAGTCTGCAAGCGGTGTGTTTGGCAGCAACGGCCAGCATTTTTCGGACATTGAGACACTTATCGCTGAAATGGAAAACCGCCTCCTGCATGAGCAGCGGGATATTTCAATTCTCGTAAAAGGCTCACGCAGCTCGCGGATGGAACGGGTTGTAGCGGCGATTGAGGCGTCTCCGCTGGGAAAGCTTGAGCGCCGTCGGGAGCGAATTGCATGTTAATATGGCTGGCTGACTGGTTAACGCAGTTTGATGCGGGATTTAATGTCTTCTCGTATCTGACCATGCGCGCCATCCTGAGTACCCTGACGGCGTTACTGATCGCTATTCTCATTGGTCCGAAAATGATCCGCTGGCTACAACAGATGCAGATTGGCCAGACGGTACGTGATGACGGACCGCAATCCCATTTGTCTAAGGCCGGCACACCGACTATGGGCGGGTTGTTGATTCTGGCGGCCATCGTAACCAGCGTGTTGCTGTGGGCTGACCTGAGTAATCGCTACGTGTGGGTCACCCTCAGTATTGTGGTGGGTTATGGCATCATTGGCTTTGTTGATGACTACCGCAAGGTGATCCGCAAAGATGCCAAAGGGCTGATTGCGCGCTGGAAGTATTTCTGGCAATCCGTCATCGCGCTGGTGGTGGCCTTTTACCTCTACAGTTCCTCTACCAGTGCAGTTGAGACTTCGCTGCTGGTGCCGTTTTTCAAAGAGGTGTTCCCGCAGCTGGGGATTTTCTTCATCGCGATTACCTATTTTGCGCTGGTGGGCACCAGCAACGCCGTCAATCTCACCGACGGTCTGGATGGGTTAGCCATAGTGCCGACCATTCTGGTGGCCGGTGCGTTTGCCGTGTTTGCGTATGTTACCGGAAATGCCAACTTTGCCGAGTACCTGAACATTCCCCATATACCGCTGACCAGCGAGCTGGTCATTGTGTGTACCGCCATGGTGGGGGCCGGCCTGGGCTTTTTGTGGTTTAACACGTACCCGGCGCAGGTATTTATGGGCGATGTGGGGTCGCTGGCCCTGGGCGGAACACTGGGAATTCTGGCGGTACTGGTGCGTCAGGAGATTGTACTTATTATCATGGGCGGCGTGTTCGTGATGGAAACGGTGTCGGTGATTCTGCAGGTAGGTTCCTACAAGCTGCGTGGGGAGCGCATTTTTCGGATGGCGCCCATTCATCATCATTACGAACTGAAAGGCTGGCCTGAGCCCAGAGTGATTGTCCGCTTTTGGATTATCTCCATCATTTTGGTGCTGGTGGGGCTGGCAACGTTGAAGCTACGCTAATGAATAGTCTGAAAAACGCACAACATGTGGTGGTGGCGGGTCTGGGAGTGACCGGGCAGGCCTGCGTGCGTTTTTTAACCGGTCAGCCAGTGACGGTCACGGCGTGGGACACCCGCCGCGATTTTGAGGTACCAGCCACCATTACGGTGCCTGTGGTACTCGGTGAGCCTGCAGACGACTTCTGGCAGCAGGTAGACTGTCTTATTCTCAGCCCCGGCATCAGTCCACAACTGACCGCTGTTCAGGCCGCCCGGGCGCAGGGCGTGGAAATCATTGGCGATGTTGAGCTGTTCGCCCGGTTGAACACAGTGCCCGCGTTTGGGGTCACCGGTTCAAACGGCAAAACCACGGTGACACTGTTGCTGACGCATATTCTGCAGGCGGCAGGACAACGTGCGGTGGCGGCCGGGAATGTGGGCACGCCGGTGCTGAATACCCTGGGCCAGGAGCTGGATGCGGTGGTTCTCGAACTGTCGAGTTTCCAGCTGGAAACAACTACGTCCCTGGCATTGCGGGCCGCGACCATCCTGAATATCTCAGATGATCACCTGGACCGTCATGGCACCCTGCAGCATTATCTGGAAGCCAAACAACGGATTTTTGCCCATTGCGACACCGCCATCGTATGGCGCGGTCAGACAGAAACCCGGCCAGCCTGCGCAGTCAAAAATACGATCTGGTATGGCCTGGACGATGTTGCCACCGGTCTGGGATACCGTGAGGGCTGGATCACGCTGGACAATGCGCCTGTGATCGATATGCAGCAGGTGTCGCTGGTCGGTCGCCATAACATCCTCAATGTGCAGGCCGCCCTGGCGATGGCGATGACTGCCGGGGTGTCACCGGACACAGCCGCAGAAGCTGTGTATACCTTCTCGTCTGCCCCTCACCGGTGTGTAGAAATTGCCCGTCACCACGGGGTACGCTGGATAGACGACTCCAAAGCCACGAACGTGGGGGCGACGCTGGCCGCCATTGAAGGGATTGGACCCGGCTGTAGCGGTAAACTTATTCTGATAGCCGGGGGGGATGCGAAAGGCGCTGATCTGTCAGCACTGGCTTCGGTTATCCGTGAGAATGTCGACGTTGTCATCGCGCTTGGCCGGGATGGTGAGCAGATTGCCGCCCTGTCACCCGACTCTGCGTACGTCCACACATTGCCCGACGCTGTGGCGCTGGCGCACAGCAAAGCGGCACCCGGTGATGTGGTGTTGTTGTCTCCGGCGTGTGCCAGTTTGGATATGTTTGATAATTATGTCCATCGGGCAACGGTATTTGCCCAGGCCGTGCAGGAGGTGACAGCGCATGCTTAATGCTGCCACCCGGCTGACAGACCTCTTTGCGGCCCGCCACGGCGCGGTGGAGGATCGGCGTTCCTATGACAGCGGTCTTATCATGGTGTCCATCGCATTAATGTCCATTGGCCTGGTCATTGTGACATCGGCATCCATGCCGGTGGCCGACCGGTTGTTTGATAACCCGTTCCATTTCGCCATCCGCCACACAGTGTATCTGCTCATTGCGATCATTGCGGCCATGGCGGTACTGCAGTTACCCTTAAACTTCTGGCGCGTGAGTAACCCCTACCTGCTGTTAGCCGCACTTGCGCTACTGGTCGCGGTGCTGTTCGTGGGCCGTAATGTAAACGGCAGTACCCGCTGGCTGGCGATAGGACCGATAACGATACAGGCAGCAGAACCGGCCAAATTGTTTTTCTTTGCCTATCTGGCAGGCTATCTGGTGCGCCGGTATGAGGAAGTCACTGAAAACCTCAAAGGCTTTATCAAACCGCTGGTCGTGTTCTTTATACTTGCCATGCTGCTGTTACTGCAGCCGGATTTGGGGACCGTGGTGGTTATGTTTGCCACTACCATCGGCTTGCTGTTTCTGGCCGGTGCAAAGCTCTGGCAGTTCTTCGCCCTGGCGTTTGTAGGGCTGCTGGCGGTAGTCGCGTTGATTGTTTTTGAGGAATACCGGATGAAGCGGGTGACCTCGTTTCTGGATCCCTGGGCAGACCCGTTCGGCGCTGGTTACCAGCTCACGCAATCACTGATGGCCTACGGACGTGGCAACTGGTTTGGGCAGGGCCTGGGTAACAGCCTGCAAAAGCTGGAGTTTTTACCTGAAGCACATACCGATTTTGTGATGGCCATTCTGGCTGAGGAGCTTGGCTTTGTGGGGGTTGTCGCGGTGTTGGCGCTGATCCTCTACATGGTGGTGCGGGCCCTGCAAATTGGCAACGCCGCCTTACTGAAAGAACGGCCGTTCGAAGGGTACCTGGCTTACAGCATTGGGATCTGGTTCAGCTTTCAGACTGCGGTAAATATTGGTGCCAGTGCCGGGATCCTGCCTACCAAAGGGCTTACCCTGCCGCTGGTCAGTTACGGCGGCTCGAGTCTGATTATCATGGCAATTGCGGTGGCGCTGCTGCTGCGGATCGACTTTGAATTGCGGGTCGACGGGGTGCAGGCATTAGGCCGGGGTGAACGGGCGCGACTGCCGAAAAAAGCATCCCGGTCAGAAGGCAAGCAGCGGGCAAAGGCGATGCTTGATGATGTCGCAGAGGAGGCCGGCAATGACTAAACGCTGTCTGATCATGGCTGGCGGCACCGGCGGTCATGTGTTTCCCGGACTTGCAGTAGCAGATGCGTTAGCCCAGCAAGGCTGGGACGTTCACTGGCTGGGAACGGCCGAGCGGATGGAAGCGGATGTAGTGCCAAAACACGGGTACCCAATCTCATTTGTGCCGGTTAAAGGCTTGCGGGGAAAAGGCCTGCTGGCCAAAGTGGCAGGTGGCCTGATCCTGTTAAAAGGATTATGGCATGCCCGTAAACTTATTCAGTCGATTAAGCCGGACGTGGTGCTTGGCTTTGGTGGCTATGCCAGCGGCCCGGGTGGGGTTGCCGCATGGTCACTGGGAATACCTGTGCTGGTGCACGAGCAGAATGCTGCGGCGGGTCTGACAAACCGGCTACTGAGCCGGTTTGCTAAGCGGGTTCTGCTGGCATTTGATGACGCGCGTCCGCAGTTCAGGTCGGCTAAGCACATTAGCGTGGTGGGAAATCCGGTGCGTAACCCTATCCTGGCAACTGCGCCAAAGGAGCGAATGGCAACACCACTGAACATGCTGGTTGTAGGGGGAAGTTTGGGTGCCAGACCATTGAATGATACGGTGCCCGCAGTGACCGCTGAATTTGAGCACCTGTCAATCTGGCATCAGTGCGGTAAAGGTAATCAGGCTCAGGTGAATGCCGCCTATCAGTCCGCGCGCAGCGAAGTCAGAGTGACGGAGTTTATCGATGATATGGCGGCAGCGTATGCATGGGCGGATTTTATTGTATGCCGGGCAGGTGCATTGACGGTGTCAGAAGTGGCGGCCGCCGGTCGCGCGGCTATTTTCGTACCGCTTCCCCACGCGGTCGATGATCATCAGACAAAAAATGCGCAGTCGTTAGTCAACGCTGACGCGGCAGTGATGATCCCGCAGTCGCTGCTGAAAGAAAACCTCGGTCCTGCGATTCGGCAGTGGATTGCAGACCCCCAGGCCTGTCTGAAAATGGGGCAAATGGCCAGCAAACAGGCCAGACGACATGCCACCCAAGATGTAGTAACCCAGTGCGAAGCACTGATGGGAGGATCCAGATAATGGTATTAAAAGCGCCATTCCAAAGTCCGCAAATGCGCAAAGTCCGCCGAATTTTTTTCATTGGTATAGGCGGTGCAGGCATGGGCGGCATTGCAGAAGTCTTGCTAAATGAAGGCTATACCGTAGTGGGTTCGGACATTCAGGCGGGCCCCATGACGCAGCGTCTGACCGAGCTGGGCGCTGAAATCCAAATTGGCCACGCTGCTGAGAATGTGCACGGTGCCGATGTGGTCGTGGTGTCGAGCGCCATTGACGAGTCCAACCCGGAAATACAGTTTGCCCGTGAGCAGCGTATTCCAATTATTCGCCGGGCGGAAATGCTGGCAGAGCTGATGCGCTTCCGCCACGGTATTGCGGTGGCGGGGACCCACGGTAAAACCACCACAACCAGCCTGATAGCCACCATTTTCGCTGAGGCTGACTATGACCCAACATTTGTTATCGGTGGCCTGCTCAACAGCGCTGGCACCAATGCCCGGCTGGGTAAAAGCCGCTACCTGATTGCGGAAGCGGACGAAAGCGATGCCTCGTTTCTGCATTTGCAGCCAATGGTGTCGGTAGTGACCAATATCGAAGCGGATCACATGGCCACCTATGACGGCGACTTTGAACGGGTTAAAGACACCTTTGTGGACTTCTTACGCAACCTGCCATTTTATGGACAGGCCATTGTGTGGGGGGATGATGAAAATATTCAGGCAATCCGTCCTCGCATCGGCCGGAATATTCTGACTTATGGCTTCGGCGAGCAAAATGACTTCCGGGCGACTGACGTCAGCCTGTCATTCGGCAAAGCCCGGTTTACCGTTCACCGTCCTGAACAGGACCCGTTACCGGTCACACTGAACCAGACCGGTATGCATAATGTGCTTAACGCCCTGGCGGCCATCGCGGTGGCGACTGACGAAGGTGTCAGCGATGAGGCTATCAGAAAGGCTCTGGCAGGCTTCGGTGGCATAGGTCGTCGCTTTGAAGTACTGGGTGACTTTACCACCTGTGACGGACAAGTGACCCTGGTGGATGACTACGGCCATCATCCCACAGAAGTAAAAGCGACCATTGCAGCGGCTCGGGCAAACTGGCCGGATAAACGGTTAGTGATGGTTTACCAGCCTCACAGGTATAGTCGCACAAGGGATCTTTATGAGGACTTTGTCGAGGTGCTATCGCAGGTAGATGTCCTGTTGCTGCTGGATATCTATCCTGCCAGTGAAGCGCCGATCAAGGGCGTAGACAGTAAGTCTCTGTGTTGGTCAATTCGCCAGCGCGGTCAGATTGAGCCGGTATACGTGGGCGACAAAAACGCCCTGGGGCCAATACTGGCGGGTATTTTACAAGCTAATGATGTTGTTATGACGCAGGGCGCCGGCAATATCGGACAGATCGCCAGACAGTTGCAGCACACAGGCTTTGCGCCTGAGCAGTTGCAGGCATTAGGGACACCGGCATGAGATTCTACAGTCCAGGAGAATTTGGCCGGGTTGCAGTGATGCTCGGCGGCGACTCCGCCGAGCGCGCTGTGTCGCTTAATTCCGGACAAGCCGTATTAGCTGCCTTGCATCGTCAGGGCGTAGACGCGTTTGCCTTTGACCCGGCAGCGCGGCCGTTAACCGATTTACTCGATGAAACGGTTGACCGGGTACTGATAATGCTGCATGGCCGTGGCGGCGAAGACGGCTCCATGCAGGGAGCCTTACAGCAGCTAAAAATACCCTATACCGGGAGCGGTGTTCTGGGGTCAGCGCTGGCCATGGATAAAATCCACAGTAAACAAATCTGGCAGTGTCTGAATTTACCGACGGCTAAATACCAAATTGCTGATAAAAGTGACTTTGAAGCTGGATCATGCGGCGCTATAATGCATGAATTGGGGAATGAGGTCATGGTAAAACCGTCTCGGGAAGGCTCGAGTATCGGCATGGCCAGAGTGACGAGCGCTAAACAACTTCTTACTGCCATTCAGGACGCTTTTAAATACGATAATCAAGTCCTGCTGGAGCAGTATATCGACGGGCCCGAATACACGGTATCGGTGGTTCAGGGTAAAGCTTTACCGTCCATTCGCATGTCTACCCCCCATACATTTTACGATTATGCTGCGAAATACCAGGATGATACCACGGAGTATTTTTGCCCCAGTGGGCTGAGTGACGATGACGAACGCACACTGGCAGCATTAGCTACCCGGGCATTCCGTGCGCTCTCCGGTTCAGGCTGGGGGCGTGTGGATGTGATGCGGGATGCCAGCGGCGGTTTTTTTCTGCTGGAGTCGAATACCGTGCCGGGCATGACCGAAAAAAGTCTGGTGCCAAAAGCAGCCCGCGCGGCAGGGATGAGTTTTGACGATCTGGTGCTGGCCATACTGGCGACCAGTATGCCGGACGAAATAGGGCGGGCAGCCGACTAATGACTGGCCAGGCACGCAATTCCTACGAGCTGTGGGGCGGGGTTATCTTTCTGCTGCTTATCGTCAGCGGTTTGTTGTTTGGCGGGGTGAAAACCTACCGCTGGATGCAGGATGAGCAACAGATGCCGGTACAGGTCATCGACTTTTCCGGCGACTACCGCTACGTGAATATTGCGCGGCTTGAACGATTGATCCGCCAGTCGCAGCCAGGCAGCTTTTTTGCGCTGGATGTGAATGATGTGTACCGGCTGGTTGAAGCACAGCCGTGGATTTACCGGGCATCGGTACGTAAACAGTGGCCCAATACACTGAAAATATATTTGGTTGAGCAGACGCCGGTGGCGCACTGGAACGATGATTTGCTGCTTAACCCGTACGGCGATACCTTCAACGCCAGTGGCGAGGGGCTGGCACTGCCGCGGTTATATGGACCCGGTGGCAGTGAGAAGACAGCCCTGCAAGGCTATCATGCGATGCAGTCACTGCTGGCGACGACCGCCATGGGGATCACCGAATTGTCACTGAGCGAACGGTTCGCGTGGCAACTGGAGTTGAAAAACGGGGTTGAACTGAATCTTGGCAGACAAGAGTTCATCGACCGGCTGCAACGGTTTATTGATATCTATCCGTTGCTGGCCACACAACCGAAGGCCGTCAAGTACGTTGACCTTCGATACGACACAGGATTGGCTGTAGGCTGGAAGTCGGCAAACGGCGCACAAAGCGAAGAAGAGAGTTAAGGAAACCATGTCAAAACCTGCTGAACGCAATTTGATTGTCGGACTGGACATAGGAACCAGCCAGGTAAAAGCCGTTGTGGGCGAGCTGCTGGACGATGACCAAATCAGCATTGTTGGTGTCGGTACCCACGCAGCCAAGGGCATGGATAAGGGCGGCGTGAACGACCTGAACCTGGTGGTCAAGTCCGTTCAGCGGGCGGTGAATGAAATGGAACTGATGGCGGACTGCCGGGTATCGTCGGTATTTATGTCAATCAGTGGCCGTCATGTGAAATGTCAGAATGAAAACGGCATGGTGCCCATTAATAATCAGGAAGTGACCCAGGAAGATGTGGATAACGTCATTCATGCAGCACGCAGTGTGCCGATTGCCGCTGAACGGCGATTGCTGCATGTGTTGCCACAGGAATACACCATTGATGTACAGGAGGGAATTAAAAACCCTATAGGTATGTCCGGTGTGCGTATGGAAGCGGATGCGCACATTATTACCTGTGCCGATGACATGGCGAAAAACCTGGTGAAATGCATTGAACGTTGCGAGCTAAATGCCGATCAGCTGATCTTCTCGGCGCTGGCATCCAGTTATGCGGTACTCACTGATGACGAGCGGGAACTGGGCGTGTGTGTGGTGGATATTGGTGGTGGCACCATGGATATCGTCATTTATACCGATGGCGCGATACGCCACACGGCGGTGATCCCGGTGGCGGGTAATCAGATAACCAGCGATATCGCAAAAATTTTTCGCACGCCGATCAGTAATGCGGAAGAAATTAAAGTGAATTATGCCTGTGCTCTCAAAGACATGGTGAGCATGGAAGAAAGTATTGAAGTACCGAGTGTAGGTGGAAGGCCCGCTCGGGTGATGTCGCGGCACACATTGGCAGAAGTCATTGAGCCGCGCTATCAGGAGCTGTTTGAACTGGTTTTGGATGAAATTAAAGCCAGTGGTCTGGAAGAGCAGATTGCCGCCGGGTTAGTGCTAACCGGCGGCACCGCCAAAATGGAAGGCGCCGTTGAGTTTGCTGAGGAGTTGTTCCAGATGCCCGTGCGCGTGGGTAACCCTATCAACATGAAAGGGTTATCTGAATATGTTGACGACGCGGGATTTGCAACCGCCGTAGGGCTGTTGCATTACGGAAAAATGCAGTCAGAGAATAATAAGTCCAGTAAGCAGAAAGCCGGTGACAGTTTCTTTCACCGGGTGCAAAGCTGGTTTAAAGGTGAATTTTAATTTTTTTGGGGGCGCTAAGGCAACGGGCATAACCATCAGCATGGATGAATCTGATTTAACGTGTATGACCAGGCTTAGTGTTGAAGACGTACAACCGGAGAGTAAGTATGTTTGAATTAATGGATAGTCACGGCGAAGAAGCCGTAATCAAAGTCATCGGTGTCGGTGGCGGCGGTGGCAATGCGGTGGAACACATGGTTTCACAAAGCATTGAAGGCGTTGAGTTTATTGCTATCAACACTGATGCACAGGTACTGCGTAGCTCCAGTGCCAACGTCACGTTGCAGATTGGCTCCAGCGTCACGAAAGGCCTGGGTGCAGGTGCTGATCCTAACATTGGCCGGGAAGCGGCGCACGAAGATCGCGAAACCATACGGCAGTCGCTGGATGGCGCGGACATGGTGTTTATTACCGCAGGTATGGGCGGCGGTACCGGTACCGGTGCGGCCCCTGAAGTCGCTAAAATCGCCCGTGAAATGGGTATCCTGACCGTAGCGGTGGTGACCAAACCGTTCCCGTTTGAAGGCAAAAAGCGCACGACGTTTGCTGAACAGGGCATCGTTGAGCTGGCTAACAACGTGGACTCACTGATCACCATTCCGAACGAAAAGTTGCTGAAAGTCATGGGCCCAGGCACGCCGTTACTGCAGGCCTTTAGTGCGGCGAATGATGTGCTGCGTGGCGCGGTACAAGGCATTGCCGAGCTGATTACCCGTCCGGGTCTGATTAACGTTGACTTTGCCGATGTACGCACGGTGATGTCTGAAATGGGTAAAGCCATGATGGGCTCGGGTGCGGCGTCTGGCGCAGATCGCGCTGAAGAGGCGGCTGAAGCGGCAATTGCCAGTCCGTTGCTGGAAGATATCGATCTTTCCGGTGCCCGTGGGATCTTGGTGAACATTACCGCTGGTCCGGATTTTGCAATAGATGAATTTGAGACAGTCGGTAACGCCGTTAAAGCGTTTGCCTCTGAAAATGCCACTGTCGTCGTGGGTACCGTAATTGATATGGACATGACCGACGAGCTGCGTGTGACCGTTGTGGCCACCGGCATAGGGGCTGAGCGTAAACCAGATATTTCGCTGGTGAGCTCAGAAGGCTCCCGGTTAACCGCCAGCGCTCGTGAATATGGGTCACAATCTGCTGCCGAGCAACGTGGGAGCAGCAGTGTAGGATCTACAGACGGCAATCAGGCCTTGAAAGCTGAAGATGAGGCGCAGCCGGGTTCAGATCTGGAGTATCTGGATATTCCTGCGTTTTTGAGAAAACAAGCGGACTGATTCCTGCTGAGGAATTTTTACGCAAAACCGTTGTCACAAAAGGAATAGGTGCCTGCTGCTTAGGGGCACGTATGACACTTTTTTGACAAGTGAGTGGCGACTCACTATAATGCGCGGCCGCTTTTTATACAGGTAAAAGCAAACGAGATGATTAGACAACGTACAATCAAGCACCCGGTTCAGGAAACCGGAATAGGGCTTCACAAAGGGGAAAAGGTCACCATGACTCTCCGGCCTGCGCCTGCAAATACAGGAATTGTATTTCGGCGTATTGACCTTGAACCTCATGTGGACATCCCTGCGCGTGCGAACGCGGTGGGTAATACCATGTTGTGTACGTGTTTGAACAACGACGACGGTGTGAGCATTCACACCGTTGAGCACCTGGCCTCCGCGTTAGCGGGCCTGGGTATCGACAACATTATTGTTGAGGTTGACAGTAACGAGCTGCCGATCATGGATGGTAGTGCGAGTCCGTTCGTCTTCTTGTTGCAGTCTGCCGGTATCGAAGAGCTCAACGCGCACAAACGGTTTATCCGCATCAAGAAGCCGGTACGGGTAGAAGACGGCGATAAGTGGGCCGAACTGGTTCCCCACGACGGTTTCCGGGTTGATTTCAAAATTGACTTCGACCATCCGGTAATCAGCCAGACCCGTCAGCATATGGTGATGGATTTTGACTCCTGCTCCTATGTGAATGAAGTCAGCCGCGCGCGGACGTTCGGGTTTATGAGCGATCTGGAGTATATGAATGCCAACAACCTGGCGCTGGGCGGGAGTATGGAAAATGCTGTGGCGCTGGATGAGTTTCGTATTCTGAACCCGGAAGGCCTGCGCTACGATGATGAATTTCTGAAGCATAAAATTCTGGATGCTGTCGGCGATTTGTATTTGGGTGGCCACAGTATTATCGGTGAACTGCGCGCATTTAAGACCGGTCATGGCTTAAACAATAAACTGTTAAATGCAGTATTGTCGCAGCGTGATTGCTGGGAATTCGTAACGTACGATTCGCAGGATGACGCGCCGATCCGTTACGCGCAGCCGCTGCTCGTGTAAGTTGTAAGTATCAGTTAAAAGAAAAGCCGCTTAGTCATTAAGCGGCTTTTTTGTTATTGCGGAGGGAGCCACACTCTAATTCAGCATGGCCAGTTTAGGTACCAGATTTTTACGACGGTATAACAACAGGGCTGCACCGGATACTAACAGAAGGGCAAAGGTTGCCGGTGCATTGACTTGTGGATTGGGTGGTGGCGGTGGCAGGACAACCTGAATTTGACCCCCATTGCTCGGCATGGTCCATTGCGTAAGCGCAATGTTCGTTGTGCCAAACGTATGTGGTCCGGGTTGTAAGCCACTTACTGTCACGGTTAAGAAGTTAGGTTCAGATAACGTCGTTAACGTACCTCCGGCAAACATGGCATAGGTAGCGTTCACCAAGGCGCCGTCCAGGTTCGAAATACTCATTAAGTTATTAATAAACCCATCGAAAGGATATTCTACGCCATCTATGAACAGAGAACCGTCCGGGGAGGAAAGGTTTCCGTGCCAGTGCTGGTCGTAGAACAATACATCACCGTTATTTAAGACTCTCCAACTGAGCGACACGGTGTGCGCATTGGCATGTGTCGCAACTCCTACAAGCATAAAGAATAATAACGTACATCCTGCTAAGAAACGTTTCATAATCATCTCCAGTTAGGATATTTCGCTAAACTGCCGCGCAATTGCGGGCACAAAAATGCTGCTTAAGCCGTGCCATTTTTCTAACTGCTTGAAAATGTTGACGTTTATCTGCGGGTTATTCCGCCGTATTGGAAAAGTGTAAAGAATACTGACAATTTTATGGGAGCGTCTGTGATTCGGTGGTCAGCTTAGCCAGGTGCGCTCTGATAAACGCGTTGGAAGGGTCCAGGCGCGATGCTTCATACAGTAGCTTTTTAGCCGCTTCAGTATCGCCGGATTTTTCGTACCAGGTCGCCGCGGTATCCAGTCCGGGAGGATACGTGGCGTGGTGCTGCATAAGTGAGTTTACATAGTCGCGCGCTTCGTTTAACCGGTCTTGTTTAATTAGCAGAGCTGCAAGATTATTCAGCGCAATCAGGTTGTAATTGTCAATGGCCAGAACCTGCTCGTAACTGATCATCGCTTTATCGGGCGAAACAGACTCTAGCTTGTTAGCCAGTATCAGCTTGGCGGTAACGTTGTCAGAATGCGATTGCGCGAAAGCATCAATTACATTAATCGCTGCAGGCAGCTCATTATTGGCTTCTAAGGTTTCACCTAACAGCAGGGCTGAGTGAAGGTTGTATCTTAATTCGACAGCTTTGTGTGCATGAGGTAACGCCTTGTCGTATTCACTGCGTTGGTTGTAAAACGCAGCGAGTAAGTAATTGAGATAATAATTTGACTGCAGCAGGTCTTCAGTATACTTAGGTTTCGCTAATGTAAACCGTATTCCTTTCTGCAGGTACGCAATGTAGTCCCGCTGATATTGCAGGGGCCGGGATGCAAAATGGACCAGATAACGGGACAAGACATCTTCCGCCTGCAACAACTCACCGGACATTTCGAGTACTGTAGCCAGTGCGGCGACTGCCGCTTCATTATATGGGCTCTGCTCGAGCCAGAATTGTGCAAACACCAGGGCGTTTTCCAGCTCTTGCGCCCGGGTTAGAGCAAGCACATAAGGCAGGTAATCCACCCCTTCAGTAATCTGCTCTGGGTACGGTGAGTAGAGCTGAAGCACATGGTCAGTTTTGTTGAGGTCACTGAGCTTTCTAGTGGCAAAATTGAACAGTACTGTATCGTCAGGCTGGTGCTCAGCACTGGCCAGCAACAGTGAGGCTACCTCCTCCTCTTTGCGTGTCCCGACGGCAGCGGTAAATGCAGTTTGCCAAATGACGGTAGCGTTCGTTTTCGATTGCATTGATGGTGTAAGTAGCTCAAGTGCTTTCGACGGTGCTTCCTGTCTGAGGGCCACTCGGGCCTGAAAGAGACGTGCAGTATCGCTTTGTATAATGTCGGCAGGCAGCGCTTTAAGTATTTGGTTCACAGTCGCGTACCGCTGCTGCAGAAATGCCGCCTGTAACTCGAGATGTGCGCTGGCGGTGTGCGCTGATAACTTCTTCAGCTTTGCTTTGAGATCTGCATGGGCACGTTCTCCCTGGGTATTCCAGAGCCATGCGCCGTAAGCATCCAGCATATCCAGGGTCCACTGTTGCTCCGCTATCTTATCTGCGGTGATCTCACCATACATAAGCAGTTGCCACGGCTTTTGCGGGCTGTCCTCATCCTCTTCGGGAACGATCAGCTTTTCATAATAGCCTTTGCGGTACAGCTGGTAATTGGCGAAGTCTTTTAACTGACTGAACAGCTCTGAGCTATCGTGCAGCTCCTGTAAAGACGCTTTCGCTTTTAATGGCTCGTTCAGAGCGAGATAGGCACCGGTGAGTAACTGAACCATTTGCGGGGGGAGAGCAGTCAGCGCGCTGAGCCTTTCTAAATAGACCACTGTTTCTGCGTACTCTTCATTTTTAAACGCTGACGCGCCCATGATCCCCAGTAGTTGAATATCTGCCGAGCCTTGTGATAACGCTTTTTTACCACTGTCATAGGCTTCATCAAAGTTGCCCATATTAAAGCTAATGACAGACTTAAGCTTCGCTAATACGGGAACCTTTGGCCAGCTAGGTTCAAAGGGAGAGAAAAAATGCTGCGCTTCTTCAAAACGGTTTTCATAGATAAGCAGTGACACAAGCGCCACTCTGTTCTCAACATGCTGAGGGCGAAGTTCAACTTGCGTGATAAGTGTGGTTATTGCTTCTGCTGGTGAATCTTCAACGGTATAAACGTACCGCATGACATCCGTATAATCATACAGTTGTTCATCATTGGGGGTGAGCGCCTTCAACTCGGCCAGTGCCGTGTCTGCTTTTTCCTGGGATACGTAGCGAACGAGTAATTGCGTTAACCGTGCATAGAAGGCATCCGGGTTTACACTGGTTTTATGCTCCGACCAGAAGTTGGCTGCATCTGCATTGGCGCCTTCCATAATTAACGACTTGGTTTTTTGAAAAATATCTTCGGAGGAGGCGCCCTTCGAGGCCAGGGCTATTTCGGAGGCCTGGCGAAGTTTGTCGTGTGCCCCCGTTTCTGAATAAATCAGGTACCGGCGGGAGGTCACTTCTTTGACCGGCGCACCGAAATCATCCGCGCGTTTCAGTTCTTTTTCTGCTGACTCATATTTGCTTTGGGCAATGTACGCATCAGCCAGGGTTAACCTTAAAACGTAATTGTCTCCCTCCTTTTGGATGGCGGTTTTCAGAATCACTTCAGCTGCCCGATAGTTCTGCTGGTCCATTGCCGCATTCGCTTTTGCCAGTGACTCATCACTGGTGACATTATTACAGGCAACTGTAAATAAAATGGACAATATAACGAGCAGACGGAATAGTTGGGAGTAGGTACGCGTATCAGATAGCGTCGATTGAGAACGAGTAGGTTTCACGTGATTCACCCTGCAGTGGCACTGGCTCTGAGTGGGGCTGGAAGAGTTCAGCTAATTTTAACTATATAACAGCCTAAAAATATTGCTTAATTTTTGGGCTGAATATTTCGTGTTTGTTTGCCGGCAATTTAAACGTTAAACTACGTGCGATTATTGATGGGGCAGTGAATGAGACTTGAGATAAAGCTATATTCTGAC
This sequence comes from Alteromonas sp., assembly GCA_052032275.1. Classification (GTDB taxonomy): domain Bacteria; phylum Pseudomonadota; class Gammaproteobacteria; order Enterobacterales; family Alteromonadaceae; genus Alteromonas. The sequence continues at coordinate 23,162 of JBPEWW010000079.1, forward strand.
AGTAAATCGTATTTACGATCTTACCGCATGCGGGATATTGTAAGTATGACGGTGCTTTGCTCTCTGTTTATGCTGGTGTCGAGTCGCTCCACCGATTCGGTGTCGGAAGATCTTGCGCGCATCAAGCTGACGCAGACCGCCATAAATGCACAGCAGGACGAGGTCACCGCACTGAGAACAAATACCAGCGAAAAGCTGGATGCGCTGGTGGGCCACATTGCTTCGCTGTCGGCGAAGCTGAATCAACTTGACAGCCAGAATGTAAAACTGGCTGAAGAATTAGGTATGTCAGCGGCTGACCTGGACGCTTTCGTACCTGCAGCATTACCTGATGAACATCAGGACGGTCCGATTATGCAGCAGATTACTGCACTTCAGCAGTCACTGGATAGCCGAGCGCAACAGCTGGCCATGCTTGAAAGTCTGGTCAGGGGGCACCATATCAGTGAGCAGAGTTCATTATCTGGCCGTCCGATAGAGTCTGGATGGTTGTCCTCTTATTATGGTATGCGCGCTGACCCTTTCACCGGGGAGCAGGCGATGCATAAAGGACTGGATTTCGCGGGGGAAGCGGGCGATAGCGTGGTTGCCACTGCTGCCGGGATTGTGACCTGGTCGGGCGACCGCTATGGCTACGGAAATCTGGTAGAGATAGAGCACGGCGATGGCGTGGTAACCCGTTACGGGCATAATCAGTCACTCCTGGTTTCCGTAGGGGATGTGGTGACCAAGGGGCAGCAAATTGCTGTGATGGGCAACACAGGCCGCTCGACCGGCGCCCACGTTCACTATGAAGTAATAAGAAACGGACAACAAATCGATCCTCTGCCTTTCGTTTACAAGAAGTAACCGGGCAGCAGCCAGGTAAGTCAGTGAGTCTGACAACATCAAATTTGGGTGGTCATGCTCTGCCGCTGCGCAGGGCAGGTCATTTTTGGAAAATTGACGGCGCAGGTATGCGACGTCACGACAAGTAGTGGAATAATAAACCAAATGTTTGCAAGCGTCCTGAGAAAAGTATTCGGAAGTCGAAACGACCGTCTATTAAAAAAATTACAAAAGAGTGTCGAAGCCATAAATGCACTGGAGTCCGAGTACGAAGGGCTGACTGATGACGCACTGAAAAACAAGACAGCTGAATTCCGTGAACGTCTGGAAAAAGGCGAAACGCTGGATAGCATGCTGGTGGAAGCGTTTGCTACTGTGCGTGAAGCCAGTAAGCGGGTATATGGCATGCGTCACTTCGACGTGCAGATGCTGGGGGGCTATGTACTTCACCAGGGCAAAATCGCTGAGATGCGTACCGGTGAGGGAAAGACACTGACCGCGACCCTGCCCACCTACCTCAATGCGCTGACCGGCAAAGGTGTTCACGTTATCACTGTGAACGACTATCTGGCCCGCCGGGATGCCGACTGGAGTCGTGAGCTATTTAACTACCTGGGGATGACCGTAGGCTGTAATGTTCCTGGAATGTCGCCGGAGCAGAAACGCGAGGCCTACAGCAGCGATGTGACCTATGGCACCAACAATGAATTTGGTTTTGATTATCTGCGTGACAATATGGCGTTCAGCCCGCAGGATCGTGTTCAGCGCCCCCTGCATCACGCCGTCATAGATGAAGTTGACTCCATTCTGATTGACGAAGCCCGCACGCCGTTGATTATCTCGGGCGCAGCAGAAGACAGCTCTGAGCTGTACCGCCGTATCAACGCTGTGATTCCGGAGCTGGTTCAGCAGGAAGAAGAAGATGAAGAAGGCAAAGAAGGCGACGGTGACTACACCATCGATCTGAAGGCGAAGCAGATTCATCTGACCGAACGCGGGCAGCTGCATGTTGAAGAAATCCTGCAGCAAGCGGGCATTCTGCCTGAGGGCGAGTCACTGTTTGCGGCCGGCAACATTTCACTGCTCCACCACATCAATGCGGCACTGCGTGCACATAAGCTGTTCAGCAAAGATGTGGATTACATTGTTAAAGATGACCAGATAGTGATTGTCGATGAGCACACTGGCCGGACAATGGAAGGGCGTCGCTGGTCAGAAGGTCTCCACCAGGCGGTAGAAGCTAAGGAAGGCGTAAAGATCCAGAATGAAAATCAGACGCTGGCGTCGATTACGTTCCAGAACTACTTCCGGTTGTATGACAAGCTGTCGGGTATGACGGGGACAGCCGATACCGAAGCGTTTGAGTTTCAGTCTATCTACGGTCTTGAAACCGTTGTTATCCCGACTAACCGTCCGATGATCCGCGATGATAAGGCCGATCTTATCTACCTGACTGCGGAAGAAAAATACGAAGCCATTGTGGAAGACATCCGTGACTGCGTAAAACGCGGACAGCCCACCCTGGTAGGCACCGTGTCCATTGAGAACTCGGAGCTGTTGTCGCGCATTCTCAAGAAGGAAAAAATTCCTCATAAGGTGCTGAACGCCAAATTCCACGCCCAGGAAGCCGATATTGTTGCCCAGGCCGGTAAGCCGGGCGCAGTCACTATCGCGACTAACATGGCCGGTCGTGGGACCGACATTGTGTTAGGCGGCAACTGGCAGGTGGAAGTGGAGAACATGGAAAACCCCACTGACGCGCAAATAGCCAAAGTGAAAGAGGCCTGGCAGGCTCGCCATAAAGAGGTGCTGGACGCCGGAGGCCTGCACATTATTGGTACGGAGCGTCACGAATCACGCCGTATTGATAATCAGCTACGTGGCCGGTCAGGCCGTCAGGGTGATCCAGGCTCCAGCCGTTTTTATCTGTCTTTGGATGACGCGCTGATGCGTATCTTCGCCTCCGAAAAAATGGCTGGCATGATGAAGCGGTTAGGCATGGAACGTGGTGAAGCCATTGAGCACCCGTGGGTCACCCGGGCTATCGAAAACGCGCAACGCAAGGTGGAAGGGCGTAACTTTGATATCCGTAAGCAACTGCTGGAATACGATGACGTCGCTAACGATCAGCGTAAAGTGATATACGAGCAGCGGAATGAGCTGCTGGACGAAGGCGATATCAGTGAAACCATCGCCGTTATCCGGGAAGACGTGGTCAACACGGTAGTAAATGAGTACATCCCGCCGCAGTCGCTGGAAGAGATGTGGGATGTTAAAGGCCTGGAAGAGCGTCTGAAGGCCGACTTCGCCGTAGATTTACCACTGCAGCAGTGGCTGGACAATGACGATAAGCTTTATGAAGAGAAGTTGCGTGAGCGCATTCTGGCGGAAGTGACCGCGGCCTATCAGGAAAAAGAAAAGCTGGTAGGCGCTGACGTGCTGCGTCAGTTTGAGAAAGCGGTTATGCTGCAAAATCTGGACAGTAACTGGAAAGAGCATCTGGCGGCTATGGATCACCTGCGTCAGGGCATACATCTGCGGGGTTACGCACAGAAAAACCCTAAGCAGGAATACAAACGTGAATCGTTTGAGCTGTTTTCAGATATGCTGGAAGCGCTAAAAGTTGAAGTCATCACGATTTTGTCGCGGGTCAAAGTACGGGCAGAAGAAGATGTAGAAAAGGTTGAAGAGCAACGTCGTCAGGCGGATGACGTGCCGAAGAACTTTAAACATGAAGACGCCAGCGCCAAGCCTGAAGCCGCCAGCGATAAGGTGCGCAGTGAAGTGCGCAATGGCCCGAAAGTGGGACGTAACGATCCCTGTCCGTGCGGATCAGGCAAAAAGTACAAGCAGTGTCACGGTAAACTGACCTGATGAAAGA
>JBPEWW010000008.1:0-5586 GCA_052032275.1 Alteromonas sp.
GGGAATAGCTCAGCTGGTAGAGCACAACCTTGCCAAGGTTGGGGTCGCGAGTTCGAATCTCGTTTCCCGCTCCAAATTCTCTTCTATTTGTTTGAAAAAAGACAAGTGAAAGCAAAGGCGAAAGCCTCTCTTCTTTTGCGGGAATAGCTCAGCTGGTAGTGCACATACCTCGTCACGCAGTGATTGCCAGGGTTGGGGAGTGTCCCCCAACGCAAGCTCAGCGTAGCCTCAGAAAAGCAGCGCTTTTAACTCCTGGGCACCAAACATCACAATTTCGATGGCGATCAGCCAGATAATTATCCATTCCAGAAAAGAGGAATGCTTATGTTTAAGCTCATCGGCCAGCATGTCGAACAGTTCGTGGATCACATTCAGCTTGTTCGACAATAGCTCTACCCGGGAGCGCATATCCAGATACTTGGCGGTGGCGTTGTAGGCGGCCTCAAATTTCGGGTATTCCCAGAAAAACTCCGGCGTATCTAACAGGCCATAATGTAAAAATATGTCACTTTTGGTGCTGAACAAATGGCCGCGAATACTGGCAATCTGGCTGCGGCGCAGATCTATTTTACCGCTGGCCGCCAGCGCTTTTGGCAAATAGGCATACATAGCGATGGTGTCCTGCGCCCGCTGCTCGTAGTCGTTCAGCTTTACGGACTGCGCCAGCGCATGACTGATTGCCAGGCGTTGCAGACTGGAGTTGCTGCCGACTTCAATCATGTCGGTATGCAGGGTCAGCTCGCCGGCCTCACAGGAAAAGCGAAAATGCTCCTGATGTTTATCTGCCAGGGTGTCAGCATTGAGCGTCAGGCGATGTACTAAGGCCAGGCGTTCATCTTCGTCCACCCCCCAGAATACCAACACGCCATAATCGAATACCCAGGCCTCGCCTCCCGGGCAAGGGATAAGCAGCGCATCGCGATAGCGGGTGGCGGTCTCGACCGACAATTGGGGATAGCTGTCAGACTCTGGCAACGAGTAAGCCGACAAGCGGTTGTTTGAAAATTCCATACAGGGTCCAGGTAAATAGATCGCGCAGAGTATGCGCCCGGGAAGGGTTGCCGGCCATCGTTTTCAGCGCGAAATAATTTGCCCGTAATGACAATAAAAGCTGATGCTTAATTGCGCGTTGCCGGTGCCTGAACACATCCTGACAACAAGGCGCATAAACCTGGGGCTCAGAAGCAGACAGCCTGAGCGTAATGCGCCTAGCAGTTTGTGCGTTGTTCCAGGGCCAGCGGGCAGGGCAGCAACAATAAAACTTGCATCCGTCAGCCTGCCACCGTAGGCTAACTGGTCAAACCAGATAGTGGAGTGATTATGTCAACTGCCAACCCGCTGCGCCAGTTCGCACAAAAAGCGCTGTCTTACCCTGACTGGCTAAGCAGCAAATTACTGACCTGGATGTTTCGCTGGAAAGTGAAACTGACGCGTACCGTGGGCCTGGAAATACTGCAAACGGACCTGAAATCGGTGACGTTTCGGCAGAAAAATTATACGCGCGTGCAAAACCACATCGGCAGCGTGCATGCTGCCGGGATGGCGCTGATGGCTGAATCAGCCACCGGTTTTGTGGTGGGTGTGAACCTGCCGGGGGACAAACTGCCGCTAATAAAAAGTATGAACCTGCAGTATGTGAAGCGGGCACAGGGCGACATGCAGGCGCATGCCTGGCTGACTGATGAACAAATTGCCATGATGCAGCAGCAGGACAAAGGCGAGGTGGTGGTGCCGGTGACGGTGACGGACGCCCAGCAAATCGAGCCGGTAGTGTGTGAAATGGTGTGGGCCTGGGTGCCAAAAACAAAGCGCTCATAGCGCGCCGGCTCCCCTGCGATCTTGACGCACACGGGCATTACACCGGTCTGCCGAATCCGTCACATTAAAAACGCGGCCAGATTGCCGCGTTTTTTGTTTGACAGATTTTTTTATAGCAACTAAACCCTCTTTGTATGCTCCCTGTTTCGCAGAGAGCGGGTTGTCTGATGACGATCAGGTCCATCGTCGCGGGCAATGGTTAACAAGGAGAACCTGCAATGAGTAAGCTCACCCGTGACAGCCTGATAACCCGGCAGTTCAGCGATCCGAAACATTACCCCTACGGCTTTTCGCGCTCGGGTGATTTTTCAATCTCAGAAAGTAAATTGTTACAGCAGCATGGCAGTCTGATTGCCGCGCTGGTCGACGGTAAACTTGCGCCTGAAACCGAAGACGACCACGGCTATCTGGCCGCGGCCTTTGGACAGCGCGAGCCTGCCAATGCGGTGGAACGCGCCTGGGTAAAGTATCAGCAACGCATTAACCGGCCTAAGATGGCCAGTATTCATGGCTTCAGCAAACCAGTCGCTACCGACGACGACAGCGACGAGCTGCAAGACACGTCAACCGAACTGGATATTGATACCGACTAAGTGTTAATGCCATGTAAACGGATTTTACGTTTTTAGCAAATATTAGCCTGTAAATGACAGTTGCATCCTAATATTTCCATATATTGGGATATATATCTCACTTTTCTCGTTTTTACTGTTTTATCTTCCTATTTCCTTCGATATAGTCCGGGTAAGGTTAACAGCCGCCATTCCCTCTCAGAAACAGGAGATTTGACTGTGAAGATGATGTCAGGCGCCGCCATGGTGGTTGAGGCGTTGAAAGATGTAGGAGTGACCCATGTGTTCGGCTACCCGGGCGGTGCCGTTCTCGACATTTACGATGCGTTATTTGCGCAGGATGATGTCAAACATGTCCTCGTACGTCACGAACAGGCGGCTGCGCACATGGCCGACGGCTACGCACGTTCAACTGGCAAAACCGGCACAGTACTCGTTACCTCGGGACCAGGCGCGACGAACACCATTACGGGTATCGCCACCGCATACATGGATTCCATTCCAATGGTGGTGCTGTCCGGTCAGGTGCCCTCCATGCACATCGGTGAAGATGCGTTTCAGGAAACCGACATGGTGGGGTGTTCGCGGCCTATCGTGAAGCACAGCTTTTTGGTGAAGCGGGCGGTGGATATTCCCGAAGCCATAGCCAAAGCCTATTATATAGCCAATACCGGCCGGCCTGGCCCGGTGGTGGTCGACCTGCCGAAAGACTTAGTCAATGTGGCTGACGAACATCCGTATGTGTTCCCGGCAGATGTCACCATGCGTTCTTACAACCCCACTCAGAAAGGGCATCCCAAGCAAATTAAAAAAGCGGTGGATGCACTGATGCGCGCCGAGCGGCCGGTATTGTACGTTGGTGGTGGAGCCATCGCCTGTAATGCATCCGAGCAAGTGATCGCACTGGCCGAGGCGTTGTTTGCGCCGGTCACCTGTACCCTGATGGGGCTCGGGGCATTTCCCGGCACTCATGACCAGTTTGTGGGCATGCTGGGTATGCATGGTACGCTGGAAGCGAACAAAACCATGCATAATGCTGACTGCATTCTGGCGTTAGGAGCCCGCTTTGATGATCGGGTGACCAATAATGTCGAAAAATTCTGTCCGCACGCCGACATTATTCACGTGGATATTGACCCCGCCTCCATTTCAAAAACCGTCAATGCGCATATTCCGGTGGTGGGATCCGTAGACAAAGTGCTGGATCAGCTGCTTGGGCAAGTGAACAAACACGATCTCAGCCAACAGCAGCACAAGCTAGACGACTGGTGGCAGCAAATAGCCCAGTGGCGGGCTGTGAAATGCCTCAATTATGAGCAGGGTGACACGGTCATTAAGCCCCAGCGGGTGATCCAGGCGCTGTACCAGCACACTCAGGGGAACGCGTTTGTCAGCTCTGATGTGGGCCAGCACCAAATGTTTGCCGCGTTATATTACCCCTATGCAAAGCCTCGCCAGTGGATCAATTCCGGTGGGCTGGGCACCATGGGCTTCGGATTGCCGGCGGCCATGGGCGTACAGGTGGCTCACCCTGAGGCTACCTCGGTAGTGGTGACCGGCGATGGCAGTATTCAAATGAACATCCAGGAGTTATCCACCTGTCTGCAGTACAACCTGCCAGTGAAAATTATCTCCCTGAATAACCGGGCCCTGGGAATGGTTCGCCAGTGGCAGGATATGATTTACAAAGGCCGTCACTCCCATTCCTATATGGAGTCGATGCCTGACTTCGTTAAACTGGCCGAGGCCTACGGTCATATAGGGATACGGGTCGACTCGCTCGACCAGCTGGATGATGCCATGGCGGAATGCTTCAGCCATAAAGACCGGCTGGTGTTTATGGATGTCCGCATAGACCAGAATGAACATGTTTACCCTATGCAAATTAAATACGGTGCCATGGACGACATGCGCCTGAGCAAGACGGAGCGGACCTGATGAAACGTATCATTTCAGTATTGATGGAAAACGCCCCGGGTGCCTTGTCGCGGATCGTGGGAGTTTTTTCCCAGCGTGGTTATAACGTCGACTCGCTGTGTGTGGCGCCCACCGACGACCCGAGCCTGTCACGACTGACTATCATTACCCATGGCAATGATAAAATTATTGAGCAAATCACCAAGCAGGTAAACAAGCTCATCGATGTGTTAAAAATTGTTGACCTGACAGAGGGCGCGCACGTGGAGCGCGAACTGATGCTAATTAAAGTGGCCACCCGCAGTGAAGCAATTCGTTCAGAGGTGAAACGGAATACGGATATCTTTCGGGCGCGGATCGTAGATGTGAATGCGGCCAATTATACCATTGAAATCACCGGCACCTCCGACAAGCTCGACGCCTTTGCCACCACCATGGGGCAGTGCGCTGAAATTATCGAGTCATCCCGTACCGGGGTCTGTGGCCTGGCACGTGGGGAACGCGCCTTACGCCCATAACAAAGGGGTCAGAGTACATTTAAAAAGTACTCTGACCCCATTATATTGCTAGCTATTAACGGCGGGCTTTGAGGCGGCCAATGGCCAGTAATGCGATAGTAACAAACGCTAATGACGCTGGCGCCGGTACGGCATTCGGACTTCTCGTACTAAAGTTAATGTTATCTATGCCCACGTCCCAGGCATCCGGTCCTAGTTCAATTCGAAGGCCTGTGAGGGAACTCCAGTTGCCGACCACATTAACTACTGCACCTGCCATATTGAAAGGACCGGAGGTAGCCAGCGAGCCTCCCCCATTAAGATCATAGACAGTCCACTGGGTGGCTCTGTTGCGGTTCAGATAGTCCCCGATATCAAAACCAAACAGAGAAACCAAAGCACCGTTTTGGGCAACTAAATCAATAATGAGAGGATTGCTCTGCCCATCTGACGCATAAGCCACGTTAGTAAGACCAGTATACCCAGCTCCCCAAAAACGGGCTGTATTCCACACAAAATCGACATCGGCAGTATCGCCGTAACCCGGTGATATTGCGTTACCGTCACTACAAGGACCTGCACACGCCTGAGTCGGGTCAAAGTCGATAATCCCTGCGTGAACATTTGCGCTCATGACAAGAGCGAATGTTGCAAATAACAAACTTTTAATTTTCATTGTTTAGCTTCCTCTGATAGTTCCAAAATGCCTGCTTGCAATAACTTAGCCTAAATTTCAAAAGTTTATTTTTTAAGCAAAAAAATCTGGAGTAGTTAAATATCAG
>JBPEWW010000080.1:0-23638 GCA_052032275.1 Alteromonas sp.
AGTTCACCCAGTACGGGGGCATCAGTATTGCCACCCGGGCAAGCAAACAGCCCGGGAATCAGTATCTGGTACAGCTATCTGTGGTCGATACCGGCATTGGCATTGCCGAATCCCAGCAACAAAAAATCTTCGCCCCCTTTGAGCAGGCTGAGGCTACCACCAATCAGGTCTACGGTGGCACCGGACTGGGGCTATCCATTGTACAACAGATTGCCAGACACTACCGCGGCGAGGTGACAGTAGGCAGTGAACTGGGGCAGGGCGCAACCTTTACGGTAACCCTGCAGCTGCCCCTGGCAATGCTTGCAACAGAGGCTGACGCCCGGTTGTCAGCCACAACCGCTAATGGCTGCAGTTTGCAGGGCAAAACCATCCTGGTAGCCGAAGATAATGAAATCAATCAGCTGGTAATAAAAGAGCAGCTCAAGGAACTGGGGGTGTGCTTTACCATCACGGACAATGGACAGCAGGCGGTGGATACCCTGGTTGCGGCGCACGAAAGCGGCGCACCCTATGACCTGGTGATTATGGACTGCCAGATGCCGGTACTGGATGGCTATAAGGCGGCGCGGGCGATACGGGCGTTAGCCGGCCCGGAATCCCGAACACCCATTATCGCGCTAACCGCCCATGCCATGGCCGGTGAACAGGAAAAATGCCAGGCAGCCGGAATGAACGATTTTTTGACTAAACCCGCCACTATTGAAGATTTGCGCGCATGCCTGGTGGCCAATATCGCCAGCGATCAAATATCCCACAGGGGTGGCGTTTAGGCCTTATTTTCTCTACAATTGACGGTTCTGGAGTGGCGCACCTCCCAGCCACCCATCGTTTAAAATTAATTCACTTTTCCGCTATCGCTCCCCAATATTTTCTGTTATCATTTCGCGCCCTTTTTATGGGGGTATGTACATAAAAACGACAAACTGTGTTGTTTTTTACAGCAATAACGACTCGGGAGAGTCTTAATAGAGCGGAGCACTAACATGATCCAAATGCAAACTAACCTGGACGTTGCAGATAACAGCGGCGCTCGCAGGGTTCAGTGTATTAAGGTTCTTGGTGGCTCGCATCGCCGTTATGCAGGTATCGGTGACATCATCAAAGTTACTGTTAAGGAAGCAATTCCTCGCGGTAAAGTTAAAAAAGGTGACGTACTGAATGCAGTGGTGGTGCGTACTAGAAAAGGCGTTCGTCGCGCGGATGGTTCAACTATTCGTTTTGACGGTAACGCGGCTGTTTTGCTTAATGCAAACAAGCAACCAATTGGTACGCGTATCTTTGGACCGGTAACCCGTGAGTTGAGAAGTGATAACTTCATGAAAATCATCTCATTGGCCCCAGAGGTACTATAAGGAGTCACGATAATGGCTAATAAAATTCGTCGTGATGATGAAGTAGTCGTATTAGCGGGTAAAGACAAAGGCAAAACAGGCAAAGTCCTGAAAGTGCTTATTGCTGATAACCGTGTAGTTGTAGAAGGCGTAAATCTTGTCAAGAAGCACCAGAAGCCGAACCCGCACATGCAGGTTCCAGGTGGCATTGTTGAGAAAGAAGCTTCTATTCACGTTTCAAATGTAGCGATTGTTAACCCGGCAACGGGCAAAGCAGATCGCGTTGGTTTCCGTTTCGAAGACGAAAAGAAAGTACGTTTCTTTAAGTCTAACGGCGAACTTGTTTAATTGATTGGAGAGTACGATGGCGAAACTGCATGATTTCTATACAGAAACAGTAGTAGCTGAACTTGCGAAGCAGTTCAATTACAAAAGCGTCATGCAAGTCCCTCGGATTGAGAAAATCACCCTGAACATGGGTCTGGGTGAAGCAGTTGCTGACAAGAAGATCCTTGAGAATGCTCAAGCTGACATGGCGGCTATCGCCGGTCAGAAACCGATTGTCACAGTTGCCAGAAAATCAGTAGCGGGTTTCAAAATCCGTGAAGGTTATCCGATTGGCTGTAAAGTAACCCTGCGCGGCGAGCGTATGTGGGAGTTCCTTGAGCGTTTGGTATCAATCGCTATCCCGCGTATCCGCGACTTCCGTGGTCTGAGTGCAAAATCATTCGACGGTCGTGGTAACTACAGCATGGGCGTGCGTGAACAAATCATCTTCCCTGAAGTCGATTTCGACAAAGTGGATAAAGTTCGTGGTATGGATATTACTATCACTACCAGTGCGAACACTGATGAAGAAGCACGTGCTCTGCTGACCGCGTTCAACTTCCCATTCAGAAAATAAGGGGTGTAGGGTTATGGCAAAAGAATCAATGAAGGCTCGTGAAGTCAAGCGTGCAAAGCTAGTTGCTAAGTACGCTGAAAAGCGCGCCGCACTTAAAAAGATAATCAGCGATGTTAACGCATCTGAAGAAGAGCGTTTCGATGCTGTTCTGAAGCTACAACAGCTACCACGTGACAGCAGCCCAGCACGTCGACAGAATCGTTGCCGTATTACTGGTCGCCCACATGGTTACCTACGCAAATTCGGTCTTAGCCGTATTAAGCTGCGTGAAGCGGCAATGCGCGGTGAAGTCCCTGGCCTGAAAAAAGCCAGCTGGTAAGGAGTAGCTAAAATGAGCATGCAAGATCCTATCGCGGATATGTTTACCCGCATCCGTAACGGCCAGATGGCGCAGAAAGTTTCTGTAACCATGCCTTCTTCAAAACTGCGTGTTGCTATCGCAGGTGTGTTGAAAGCTGAAGGTTACATTACTGACTTCGCTGTATCTGGTGACGTTAAGCCTTCTTTAGAAGTTACTTTGAAGTACTTCGAAGGAAAGCAAGTAATTGACACTATCGAGCGAGTCAGCCGTCCTGGTCTGCGCATCTATAAGAAAAAAGATGAGCTGCCAAAAGTTATGGGCGGTCTGGGTGTAGCTATCGTGTCAACTTCTAAAGGTGTGATGACTGACCGTGCGGCACGTAATGCTGGCATGGGCGGTGAGATCATCGGTTATGTTGCGTAATCGGAGGAGTTGAAATGTCACGAGTAGCAAAAGCCCCAGTAGACATTGCATCAGGCGTAGAAATTTCTATCTCTGGTCAAGAAGTCTCGGTAAAAGGTAAAAACGGTACACTGAACCGTGTATTCAACGATGCAGTTGAAGTTGTTCAGGAAGAAAACCAGCTGAAAGCACTGCCTCGCGAAGGTTTTGCTGATGCATGGGCGCAAGCAGGTACTGCACGCGCAATTCTGAACAGCATGATTCAGGGTGTATCACAAGGTTTTGAGAAAAAGCTGCAGCTAAATGGTGTTGGTTACCGTGCGCAAGCACAAGGTAACAAACTAAATCTGACGCTTGGTTTCTCTCATCCTGTAGCATACGAAATGCCAGAAGGCATTACGGTTGAAACTCCTAGCCAAACTGAAATCGTCGTCAAAGGCGCCGATAAGCAGGTGGTAGGACAGGTTGCGGCAAACATTCGCGCGTACCGTCCACCAGAGCCTTACAAAGGTAAAGGTGTACGCTATGCAGACGAACACGTTCGCCGTAAAGAAGCTAAGAAAAAGTAGGTGGGTGATACGATGGATAAGAAAACAGCTCGCATTCGTCGCGCAACTCGCGCACGCGCAAAAATTCGTGAACTGGCCGCGCATCGCTTGGTTGTAAACCGTACACCTCGCCACATCTATGCTCAGCTGATCGCGCCTAGCGGTTCTGAAGTATTGGCAGCGGCTTCTACCGTTGAGAAAGATCTGTCAAAAGATCTGAAATCAACTGGTAACGCTGAAGCAGCGGCGGTAGTCGGTAAAGCAATCGCAGAACGCGCTATCGAGAAAGGCATCAAAGACGTTGCTTTTGATCGCAGCGGGTTTAAATACCACGGTCGCGTAAAAGCATTGGCTGATGCAGCTCGCGAAGCTGGCCTTCAGTTCTAGGAGTTTATAATGGCTAAACAAGATGTTCAGAATGGTGAACTGTTAGAGAAATTGATTGCCGTTAACCGCGTATCTAAAGTGGTTAAAGGTGGTCGAATCTTCAGTTTCACTGCATTGACAGTAGTGGGTGACGGTAATGGTCGCGTAGGTTTCGGTTACGGCAAAGCACGTGAAGTGCCTGCTGCAATCCAGAAGGCTATGGAAAAGGCACGTCGCAACATGGTTGACGTTGACCTGAACGGCCACACACTGCAGCACCCAATTAAGGGTCGTCACTCTGGCTCTAAAGTTTACATGCAGCCTGCATCAGAAGGTACCGGTATCATCGCCGGCGGTGCAATGCGTGCAGTACTTGAAGTAGCTGGTGTGCAGAACGTACTTTCAAAATGTTACGGCTCTACAAACCCAATCAACGTAGTTCGTGCAACTATCAACGCGCTGACAGAGATGAATTCTCCAGCCAAGGTAGCCGCGAAGCGTGGATTGTCTGTAGATGAGATTTTGGGGTAATCAGACATGGCAACGATTAAAGTAAAGCAAACGAAGAGTGCGATTGGCCGCTTGCCAAAGCACAAAGCGACGCTGAAAGGCTTAGGCCTGCGTAAAATCAACCATGTCCGTGAACTGGAAGATACCCCAGCTGTACGTGGCATGATCAACCGTGTTTCGTACATGGTTGAAGTAGTGGAGGAGTAAGAAATGCGTTTGAACGATATTTCTCCTGCACCAGGAGCAAAAAATACTGGTAAACGTGTTGGCCGTGGTATCGGCTCAGGTCTTGGTAAAACCGGTGGCCGTGGTCACAAAGGTCAGAAAAGCCGTTCAGGTGGTTCTGTGAAGCCAGGATTTGAAGGTGGTCAGATGCCAATCCAGCGTCGTCTGCCTAAGTTTGGTTTCACGTCACGTAAAGGCATGGTTACTGACCAGGTTACACTGACTGAAATCGCGAAGGTAGCAGGTGATACCGTATCGCTTGAGACTCTGAAAGCTGCAGGTCTGGTTAAGAAAGAAATGCAGTTCGTCAAAGTCGTTAAGAGCGGTGAAGTATCACGCGCGGTAACGGTAAGCGGGTTGAAGGTTACTAAAGGCGCTAAAGAAGCGATTGAAGCTGCTGGCGGTAAAGTAGAGGAATAAGCTAGATGGCTAAACCAGGATTGGATTCAGGCGCTAAGAGCGGCCTGAGTGAGCTGAAATCAAGATTGTTGTTCGTACTTGGTGCGATCGTAGTATTCAGACTAGGCTCCTATGTGCCTATTCCTGGTATCGATCCTGCGGTACTCGCGCAGTTGTTTGAACAACAAAAAGGCACCATCGTAGAAATGTTTAACATGTTCTCCGGTGGCGCACTTGAGCGAGCATCCGTTCTGGCTTTGGGCATTATGCCATACATTACTGCGTCCATTATTATGCAGTTGCTCTCGGTGGTTCATCCGCCGATGATGGAGCTTAAAAAAGAAGGTGAAGCAGGCAAGCGCAAGATCAGTCAGTACACGCGTTATCTAACGCTGGTACTGGCGACATTCCAAGCAATTGGTATTGCGACCGGCCTGCCCAACCTGATTAATGGATTGGTGATAAGTCCTGGCTTCGGATTTTACTTTACGGCAGTAGTGAGCTTGGTCACAGGAACCATGTTCCTGATGTGGCTGGGTGAGCAAATTACTGAACGGGGTATCGGTAACGGTATCTCTATATTGATATTCGCTGGTATTGTTGCCGGTCTGCCCACAGCGATAGGTCAGACTGCGGAACAAGCAAGACAGGGTGACATTAATCTGTTGTTCCTGTTACTGATAGGTGTGATTGTCATTGGTTTGACCTATATGGTGGTGTTCGTAGAACGTGCACAGCGCCGTATTGTGGTGAATTATGCGAAGCGTCAGCAGGGCCGTAAGGTATTTGCTGCACAGAGCACGCATTTACCGCTTAAGGTTAATATGGCTGGTGTTATTCCACCCATCTTTGCATCCAGTATCATTCTGTTCCCGGGAACCATCGCAGGATGGTTTGGTCAGAATGAGTCAACAGCGTGGTTGCAGGACGTGGCGCTTATGCTTTCGCCTGGTCAGCCGCTGTATGTGATGTTGTATGCAGCAGCCATCATCTTCTTCTGCTTCTTCTACACGGCGTTGGTTTTCAACCCGCGTGATACGGCAGATAACCTGAAGAAGTCTGGTGCGTTTATCCCTGGTATCCGTCCGGGTGAACAAACATCAAAGTATATCGATAAGGTAATGACTCGCCTGACACTGGCTGGCGCACTGTACATAACCTTTATTTGTTTGGTGCCTGAATTCATGCTGATTGCCTGGAATGTGCCGTTCTACTTCGGTGGTACGTCGCTTCTGATTATTGTGGTAGTTATCATGGACTTTATGGCGCAGGTGCAGACCCATCTGATGTCTTCTCAGTATGAGTCTGTTCTGAAGAAAGCTAACCTTAAAGGCTACGGCCGATAAGCTTAGCCTACTACGGAGTGATGTAATGAAAGTTCGTGCATCAGTAAAAAAGATTTGCCGTAACTGCAAAGTCATTAAGCGCAACGGTGTTGTGCGTGTGATTTGCATTGAGCCAAAGCATAAGCAAAGGCAAGGTTAATCTTCGCGGTACAGAATACGAATCGAATGTAAGCAGAACCTGACAACAGGTTCTGCCCATTTGGTTTCCGTAACCTGAACCTAATTTGCAATTTAGTTGACGGGTAAGTATCCTATCGGGCTTTTTAGGCCGTCAACAATAATTAGAGGAGTGCTGTTAATGGCCCGTATCGCTGGCATTAACATTCCTGAGCACAAGCACACTGTGATTGCCCTGCAGGCAATTTATGGTGTTGGTCCTACACGTGCGAAAAGCATCTGTGAAGGCGCTGGTGTTGCAGAAAACACAAAAGTTAAAGAGTTAGACGAAGCTACTATTGATAAGCTTCGTGATGAAGTGGCGAAATTCACTGTTGAAGGTGATCTTCGTCGTGAAGTATCGATGAGCATCAAACGTCTGATGGACCTGGGTTGCTTCCGTGGCATCCGCCACCGTCGTAGCTTGCCTCTACGTGGTCAGCGCACTAAAACTAATGCGCGCACCCGTAAAGGTCCTCGTAAGCCAATCAAGAAGTAAGCGGGGGAGTTAAGTTATGGCAAAAGCACCTACTCGTAGTACGCGTAAACGCGCAAAACGTCAGGTTGCAGACGGAATGGCTCATATCCATGCGTCTTTCAACAACACAATTGTGACTATCACTGACCGTCAAGGCAATGCACTGGCATGGGCGACATCAGGTGGTTCTGGTTTCCGTGGTTCACGTAAATCTACCCCTTTTGCTGCACAGGTTGCTGCTGAGCGTGCTGGCGTAGCCGCACAAGAATACGGTCTGAAGAACCTAGAAGTGTTCGTTAAAGGTCCAGGTCCAGGCCGTGAGTCTGCGATCCGTGCACTTAACGCAACAGGTTATAAGATCACAAACATTACCGATGTGACCCCTATTCCTCACAACGGTTGTCGTCCACCGAAAAAACGTCGCGTTTAATCGACGGACAGTTGGAGAAAGATCATGGCAAGATATTTGGGTCCTAAACTCAAACTTAGCCGTCGCGAAGGAACAGACCTGTTCCTGAAAAGCGGCGTTCGCGCAATCGATTCTAAATGTAAAATCGATACAGCGCCTGGTCAGCACGGTGCCCGTCGTGGCCGTCTGTCTGACTACGGTGTTCAGCTGCGTGAAAAGCAAAAAGTACGTCGTATGTATGGCGTATTGGAAAAGCAATTCCGTAACTACTACAAAGAAGCTGCCCGTCTGAAAGGCAACACCGGTGAAAACCTGTTGCAACTGCTTGAGCAGCGTCTGGATAACGTAGTTTACCGGATGGGATTTGCCAGCACCCGTGCAGAAGCGCGTCAGCTGGTTAGCCACAAAGCAATTATGGTTAATGGCAAAGTGGTAAACATTCCATCTTTTAACGTTACTGCCGAAGACGTGGTTTCTGTTCGTGAAAAAGCTAAGAAGCAATCGCGCATCGTGGCTGCTCTGGAACTGGCTGACCAACGTGAGAAGCCAACCTGGATTGAAGTAGACAGCAACAAGATGGAAGGAACGTTCAAGCGTATTCCTGAAAGAACTGACCTGTCTGCCGATATTAACGAACAGTTGATCGTCGAACTTTACTCTAAGTAAAGCTAACTAAAGAGGAAGCATTGTGGGTTCTGTGACTGAATTCCTAAAACCGAGATTAGTTGAGATCGAAAACCTTTCTCCTACTCGTGCCAAAGTAACTTTGGAACCCCTGGAGCGCGGCTTCGGCCACACTCTGGGCAACGCCTTGCGCCGCATCTTACTGTCATCCATGCCAGGATGTGCAGTAACAGAGGTTGAAATTGACGGCGTGCTACACGAGTACAGCACCAAAGAAGGTGTTCAGGAAGATGTGATTGAGATCCTGCTGAATCTGAAAGGTTTAGCGGTTCGCCTTGACGGTAAAAACGAGGCGACCCTGACACTAGTGAAATCTGGCGCTGGCCCTGTTGTTGCTGGTGATATTCAGCATGACGGCGATGTAGAAATTGTGAATCCTGACCACGTCATTTGTAACCTGACCGGCGATGCTGAAATCAGCATGCGTGTGAAGGTTGAAATGGGTCGCGGTTATGTTCCAGCGTCTACGCGTCGCTCCTCTGAAGAAGATGATCGTCCAATTGGTCGTTTGTTAGTTGACGCTTCATACAGCCCAGTTGAACGTATTGCATACACTGTTGAGTCTGCCCGTGTTGAACAACGCACAGACTTAGACAAATTGATCATCGATATGGAGACGAACGGCACCCTGGATCCTGAAGAAGCGATCCGCCGTTCTGCGACTATCCTAGCGGAACAGCTTGACGCATTCGTAGATTTACGTGATGTGTCTGAGCCAGAAGCGAAAGAAGAGAAGCCGGAGTTCGATCCGATTCTGCTTCGCCCGGTTGATGACCTGGAACTGACAGTACGTTCTGCAAACTGTTTGAAAGCTGAGGCTATCCAGTACATTGGTGACCTGGTTCAGCGTACTGAGGTTGAGCTACTTAAGACGCCTAACCTGGGTAAGAAATCGCTAACTGAAATCAAAGATGTTCTTGCATCTCGTGGTTTGTCTCTGGGCATGCGCCTGGAAAACTGGCCGCCAGAGAGCATCGCTGAAAAAGATTAATCAGGTTTTTATCAAACTGATTTGTAGAGAAGGATAAAACTATGCGCCATCGTAAGAGTGGTCGTCAGTTGAATCGCAACAGCAGCCATCGTCAAGCTATGTTCAAAAACATGGCCGGTTCACTGGTTAAGCACGAAGTGATTAAAACGACGTTACCAAAAGCGAAAGAATTACGTCGCGTAATTGAGCCTCTTATCACTATGGCTAAAGAAGACAGCGTTGCAAACCGCCGTCTGGCTTTCGCCCGCACAGGTGATAAAGAAGTTGTAGGTAAACTGTTCAACGAGCTTGGTCCTCGTTACGAAGCTCGCCCAGGCGGTTACACGCGCATTCTGAAATGCGGTTTCCGTGCCGGCGACAATGCCCCTATGGCATTCGTTGAGCTAGTTGACCGTCCGGTTGTTGAAGCTGAAGAAGAAGCAGTAGAAGCAACTGAAGAGTAAACTATACTCGCCGTTCTGAGTAATCAGAATGTATAAAAACCCGGCTCCGGCCGGGTTTTTTGTTGCTGGCAAATAGTTAGGCTACTGTAAGGTACTTCATGTCTGGTATGCAGGTGCGCCAACTGCCATGTTTATGCTGAGGCAGAGCGTTTTTCCTGTTGCTGAAAAGTGAATTCAGTAACCGAAGGCTCTACTCAACAAGCGGTGTGGCCAACCGTGATCGCTTTGATTGTGTAGAACATCTTTTATAACAGTAATCGCAAAGACGGTTTTACTCACCTGCTGTTACCAGTAGAGTGTGGAAACCGTAATCAGGAACGGCTGGGAAGTATCAAAGTTACCCAGCAGTTTGTTAAGAAAGGCCTTACGTTAAAGTTAGGGGAAAGCGAACAGAGATAG
This sequence comes from Alteromonas sp., assembly GCA_052032275.1. Classification (GTDB taxonomy): domain Bacteria; phylum Pseudomonadota; class Gammaproteobacteria; order Enterobacterales; family Alteromonadaceae; genus Alteromonas. The sequence continues at coordinate 9,896 of JBPEWW010000080.1, forward strand.
TAATTTTGAAGAGATTATTATCGATAAAATTGCTAATAAAAAAGTATGACTTCTGTATTGTTCGATTTATTAAAGTGATAACAAAATGAAAAACCTTGTGCAAAGAAAAGACTTCCGAACACTGGCCGCTGCAACTAAGCAACGAGCACAACGTTACGTCAAAGTCATACGCCGAAAGTTTAATAACGAGAAATCCTTTATTGGTGTAAAAAACCGCCGCTACAATGAGAGTAGGTGCTGCTTAACGAATTCTGAACTGGCCGTTGTTCAACAGGAAATAGATAACGAAAATCAAGAAATCGCTGCGCTGCTCGGTTTTAAAAATAACCAGCTTAACAATCACACAGAAATACAAATATCGCTGGAAACTGCTAAAGCAATCATTGCTAATCGCTCGACCTCTGCCGACATCACCTCGCTGGTTACCCTAATATTGAATCATGCAAATTTCCCGGTTAGCCAATTTGTTATGAGCGAAAATCTTGCTCCTGAGACCTTTAGGGACTTAGCTCTACTTTTTCGAAAGGTAAATAAGTGTACAAGCTTCTGGCTGATTGCCAGAGCAAAGATGCTGCGCCAGGATGGCCCGGTGATCTCCAGCCTGTTCGATTCAATAGCAGATGAATATATAGGCACATTGTCAGTAGGAATTGGGGTTATCACTTACAACAGAAGAGACTATCTGGCAAAAACCGTCGATGCTATCAGGAAATTTACACACGGGGACTACCAGCTGATTGTTGCTGACGATGGCAGTCAGGACGATACAGTAGCCTGGTGTGAACAAAACGGTGTACCTCATACACGTTGCAAGAATAAAGGTGTCGTGCGGAATAAGAACAGAGCCTTGTACCATCTTAATGACGTTAAAAACGTGGATGTATTAATTCTGTTAGAGGATGACTGTCGGCCAAATGAGGAAAACTGGCAAAAGGAATGGGTGATAGCCGCGCTTTTATGGGGGCATATTAATTATGCTCACAAACGAATTATAAACAAAGACGGCGCAGTAGTTTCTGGTACGGGCTTAAGCACCTCGCCGTATTTATGCAAGCTGGTCACGGGGCAGTGCACGGCGTGTAGTAAGGAAGCTATGGAAAGTGTTGGTTACCTTGACCCCAGGTTCAGTGGTTATGGTGCAGGTCATGTGGAGTGGACGGAAAGGTTTATTCGACAGGGCTATAACGGTACAACAGAACAACAGTGGATTTATCCTGCCATCAACACAGGATTAATCTCTGATGATGCGCCTACATTCAAAAATCCCGAGCAGTTAGAAAAAAACCGAGCGCTCAAAAAGGAAATAAGCAAAGAGTCGCACAAACGAGCAGCCTGGGTAGATGCAAAGGAGAAAGCAGAGTTTTTAAAAGAGATTGAGTCTATTAAAATCTAACAGATGGTCCCGTGAGTATTTCAATGGACTGGCTCAGGCATGATCAGACCGGTGCCCGTTTTTCGGTGCCTGTGTTGGTTTTGTTCTGAGCCAAATTGTACACAGCGTGATCCTGTTTCTCGTCTGTCGGAGTTTTCATTGGCATGCTACCGCCGCACCTGTTTTCCCCGCTACAGCGCATTCTAATGTGCGCGCTCAGCCGTCAGGATAATGACGTGAGCATATGACTTCCCACTTAAATAAGTTACAATTCTTCGACTTAACGTATTTATTGCGGGTATCCGATACTCCCGTCATTTCTGTTCGAACAACCATGAGTTACTGTCGCCTTGATTTCTAAATTTCTCAGTCCTGCCAACCTGAAACGCCTGGCAGTTAGATTCGCCAAAAAAATAACCATAGTTCCCCATCATCAGCTTGAGCAGCTTGGCTCAGAGCGCACGGGTACCCGTTGGCAAACTCAAGGTTGTGATCCGCAGTTTCTGCTTTACCCTGCAAAGTCTGTATTTGGTCGCCGCTTTAATCGTGGCTGGTATATGCTGCGAATTAAGATGACTGAAGAAAATCATGAGTCGCAGTTGGGGCGGATTTATATCCACTACAAGAATGGTGAGCTTGAGGTAAAGGATGTGCCGTGGAGCAGTCAGAAGTTTGTAAACCGTATCTTCTATTTAAAGCAGGCTGTCAGTCATATTCGCTTTGACCCTTGTGAGTCTGAAACCCGTTTTGAGCTAAATACCTGCTTGTTAATTAAAGTACCGGCCCACCTTGCTAAACGGTCGCTCACCGAGCGCATTGTTAAGCTGCACAGCGAGGTTGAAAGCGGATCAGCGAAAGAAATAAGTGCAGTCATGGATAGCCGCTTCGAGGCTAAAGTCTCCAAAAAGCTGGCGTTAGCTGCCCTTTATGATGAAACATTCTCTGCGACTCACACTGAGAAAAGTTATGCGGCGTGGCGCAGGCTGGATGAAAAGAAACTGCTTGAAAAGGCCCGGCGTGGAGCAAAAACCAGCGGCCAGACAGGCTTCTCGGTTGTGTTGCCCACCTACAACACCGATCCGGATTTATTGTCAGAATGTCTGCAGTCGGTGGTAAGACAAACTTACAGCAACTGGGAGCTGTGCATTGCAGATGATGCCTCCACCAGTCAGGCGACGCTGGAAGTACTGCATGACTTTCAGCGCCAGTATCCGGACAAAGTGAAATTACAGTGTTTACAGACTAACGGGCATATTTCGAAGTCGAGCAATGCGGCACTGGCCCTGGCAGAGAAAGACTTCGTACTGTTACTGGACCATGACGATATGCTGGCCGACTATACGCTGGAACTGTTTGCCGCGGCTATCCATGAAAATCAGGAAGTTGCGCTTGTCTATGCGGATGAAGATAAAATTGATGAGACAGGTCAGCGCCATCAGCCGCACTTCAAACCCGACTGGAACCGTGATTTACTGCTGAGCCAGAATTATATCTGTCACCCTGTGGCAGTAAAGCGCAAGCTTCTGGAGCAAATAGGGGGCTTCCGGGAAGGCGTAGAAGGGTCGCAGGATCATGATCTGCTACTTCGGGCAACCGCGCACTTAACCGCAGACAACATAGTTCACCTGCCGTATATCCTTTATCACTGGCGGGTTATTGAGAATTCGACTGCCGCGGATGCTTCAGCGAAAAGCTATACCTCGGAAGCCGGGCTGCAGGCGGTCTCTGACTATCTGAACAGCAATCATGCTGGGGCCACGGCTGAATTAGGGCGTTACCCAAATACGTACAAGGTGTGCTGGCCGATTCCGGAACCGGCACCCCTGGTAAGCCTGATCATCCCTACCCGGGATGGCTATGATATTCTTAAGCAGTGTCTGGATTCTATCTACCGGCTTACCACCTATAAGCACTATGAAGTACTGGTGGTGGATAACCAGACTACCTGCGCAGACACGCTGGCACTATTCGAAAGCTACCAACAACAGTACAGCAACTTTACCCTGCTCAAATGGGACCAGCCATTTAATTATTCCGCAATAAACAACTTTGCAGTGAGTCACGCGCAAGGTGAGGTCATCGGGCTGGTGAATAACGATATTGAGGTGATCACCCCAGAGTGGCTCACTGAAATGGTGTCACACGCAATCCGGCCAGACATAGGGTGTGTGGGGGCCAAACTGTTTTATGCCAATGACACTATTCAGCACGCGGGCGTGATCCTTGGCATTGGTGGTGTAGCCGGGCACTCGCATAAATACTTTGCTAAACATGAACCAGGCTACTTTACACGCCTGCACCTGGTGCAGAATGTGTCTGCGGTAACCGCTGCCTGTCTGCTGGTACGCAAATCTGTGTACCAACAGGTGAAGGGCTTGAATGAACAAGACCTCACAGTGGCCTTTAACGACGTTGATTTCTGTCTGAAAGTGCTGAATGCAGGCTACCAGAACCTGTTTACCCCCTGGGCAGAACTGTACCATCATGAATCTATCAGTCGCGGTGAAGAAGACAGCCCGGAAAAAATCAAACGGTTTAATGGTGAAGCTGATTTTATGAGAAAGTCATGGGCTGAACTGTTAGATAACGATCCCGCGTACAATCCGAACTTATCTCTGACGCATGAAAACTTCTCTCTGCGTTAATAATTGAATTCTAGAGAACTTATGAGTATTACTTCTCCTTTATATTTCATTCATATTCCGAAAACGGCGGGTTCCAGCTTCCGGGTGGCCGCAGAGCGTTACTTTGGTAGCGAGGCCACCTATTATGACTACGGCGCAGGTACTAAGGAAACCCATCAGGATATCCTCAAGTACGAGTACCAGCTGAAGGATAGGCATATGGCCGGACGTGCTGTGCAGCAGCACGCTAAATTTCTGTCAGGTCACGTTATTTATCCGAAATGGGCACCTTTTTTCCCCGCCCGCAGTGTGGTGACTTTTGTTCGTGATCCGGCGCAGCAAGTGCGGTCTCATTATGAGCACTTTTCCCGTCTGCACGGTTACGAGGGAAGCTTTGCCGACTTTATCCGCGAACGACGCTTCGCCAATATGCAGTCAAAAGCACTGAATGGGATCTGGCACGACGCCGTCGGCTTTATAGGCATCACTGAGCAATTCTCAGAGTCGCTGGAGGTGTTTAATCAGTACTATGGCACCTCAGTTGAGTTTTTGGAAATCAATAAAAACGAGCGTAAAACTCAAAAGGCCTATCAGTTATCTGAGGACGAGCTGTCGTTGATTCGAAAAATGAATCAGCAAGACTTTTCCTTATACGAATTTGCACTTGAGCGCTTTGAAAGACAGAAACACGCCGTACAGAACGACATTCCGTTTGTCAGAAGTGGTCATTTGCATGTCGACCAGAAAGATAAAGGGCGTCAGTTTAATGGCTGGGCCGCCTGCTTCGAACGAGAAGAAGCCATTACCGCGAATGTCGTCGTAAATGCTCAGGTAGTGGATGAGGTTGCTTTTGCATCCTATCGCCCGTTAGCCAAAGAACGAGCCGTTCACCGAAATGGGTTTGTGGGGCTGAGCTACCGCTATCCTGACAGTGTTACTGCGGGCAGCACGGTTCAGTTCATATGCCGCGAAACTGAACAAGTCTTATTTGAAGATAAGGCGGTGTAAAAAAGTGGCAGGCCTGTTTCGAAAGGTCCGTGATATTTTTTTGCGACGGGCTGACAAGGTGCCGCAAAAGCCGAGGGTTAAGCTGGTAGCCATTGCAAAAAATGAGGCAGCTTATCTCCCGGAGTGGCTTTACCATCACCTTTATATAGGTGTGGACTCTATTGAAGTACATTACAATCGCTGCAGCGATAACACTGAAAACTACAAGGAAGTGTTTAGAGACGAGCCACGTATACAACTCATCAACGCTGACGATGTTTTCGACTCATCCGTAAAAAATCCGCAAACAGCTATTTATCGTTCAGCGCTGAAATCGGCCTCAGCAGCCGGGTTTACCCATTGCTTGCTTATAGATGTGGATGAGTTTCTTACACCGCTGGACCTAAACGAGCCATTGTCAGCATTAATAGACCGCGTACAGGACTTCGATGTGTTGGTGTTCCAGTGGGGAAATAAAAAAGAACCAGACGAACCGTTCGCCCCCGCGATAAGCCAGCCACTGGCGGTATCAAAAAATGTGCATGTGAAATCTTTGGTCTCCGCCAGGGCCAGGGTAAGAGCCATGACACCCCACGGCCCCACGCGCGCTGCTTTGTTGCGTAAGCGTGTCACTGGCGAAGAGTTAAAAGCGGAAGACAACGAACATGCTTTGCTGAACAAGCGGTTTCTATCAGGGCCGGTGGATAGCTGGTTTATTGTGCACAGAATGTTTCGCAGCCCCATGGAGTATGTTGCTCTGCTCGGGCGCGGGCGGCCAAATAAGGCCCACCGGTACGAGGGTATAGATTCATTAAAGAGTAACCGCAATGGCTATGGCCCGTTTCCCCATTTAACGGCCGTTACCTTTGATGAAGATGCTTACCGGCAGTATGCAGACTACATGCATCAGCGTTTGAGTAAGCAATCGGTGCAGCGCGAAATTGAGCAAGGCCGGCAATTTGTAAAACAAGGGTATTCACAGGTAATTGATCTGGTTAAACGGATCCCGTCCGAGCATGCCGACCGGGTTACTCGTGCTTTACAACGGGTAGATATCCCCGAAATAAAAGCCATTTTGAACAACCTTAACGACAGAAAAAGTGTCTCCGGGTGAAGTAAAAGTATGTGACAATGACGTTAAAAACTAAGCACAGAACGTTATGATAAAACAGCAGTTAACAGGTACTTGCCCATGAGCCGGCAACAGATTCAGGTGAGTGATGCGCTTCTGAGCGAGCTCAACGGAAAACGGGTATATTTTTCCCCTAAAGGCGACGATACAGTTGCAAGGCGCTTCCGGCCGGCCGAATCGCTACAGTATCTGTCGGATGTCCTTATCGAGCCTTATACGTGTTATATAAACGGGCGCGTGTTATTTTCTATGGGTAGTCACAGTTTCTCCCGTAGTCCGTTGCCCCTGAATACCCGGGTGGGGCGGTATTGCTCAATTGGGGCGCGGGTGAGTGTGATGGGGCCGGATCACCCTAAAAGCCGGTTCACCAGCGCCTCGATAACCTATGACCCGACATTTATTATTTGTCAGCAATACCTGAAAGATCATCAGCAGGCTAAGTTCGAACAAAGTGCTAACGCTGAACCCAAAAATCATTTGCCGGTAATGATTGGCAATGACGTCTGGCTGGGCGAAGATGTTACGTTAGCCCGGGGGGTGACTATTGGCGATGGAGCCATTGTGGCTGCTAAGTCGACGGTGACCCGGGACGTGCCGCCCTACGCAATCGTCGGCGGGACGCCTGCAAGAGTGATTAAGTACCGCTTTGATGAAGGGGTAATTGAAAAGCTGCTGAGCCTTCAGTGGTGGAAGTATGAACTGGCGGAGTTAATACACGGGCAGCGCACCGATGTACCGGTGGAGGAGTTCATCGGAATCACAGGTGAGAAAATTGCACAAGGCGAGGTGGCATTGTGCAACTATCAGGCTGTGGATGCTCAGTGGTTTAAGGAGAGACAATGAAAGCAGTAGTAGTAGGTAACTGTCAGGCCCGTCCGTTGGCCATGTATTTAACCGAACTCGTTCCGACGCTCGAAATTACAGCCACACCCATTGTGCATCTGCTGAAAGACAAAGATGAGCCAGATTATACATCTGCGCTTGAAGAAGCCGATGTGATCATCACCCAGAATATTGGCGACAAATACCCCTGTAAGTTTGTGCGTACCTGTGAACTGCGTGCGCGCTACCCTGGCAAGGTGTTTACTATTTTAAACCTCTATTTCAGTGGCTATACCCCCGATCTGATGTACATCCGCCATCCAACGGAAAAAACACTGAAAGGGCCGCTGGGCGACTATCACAACCTGACCATCCTGAAAGGCTGGCTGCTTGGAATAGATAAAAACCAGGTAGTACAGTGGCTGGAAGATGAATTTTACAACTCCCGTGAATACGGCCACGAGCAACAGGCGTCGCTCGCCGAACTGAAAAAACGTGAAGCCAATGTGGATGTACCCATTGCCGACTTTATCGAGAACAACTGGAAAGCCGCGCGGATGTTTTTTACGTTTAATCACCCCACTGCGGCCCTGATGTATGAGTATGCACAGCGTATATGCAGAGAGGTTCTGAATAAAAATGTGGACGCGTCTTTGCCTGACAAGCCGCATGAGCCGCTTGACCTGCTGATCCCGGTACCGCCACCGGGGCTGGGACTGACTCTGCCACCTCAGCACAAATCAAAAGGACAGAAGTTGCTCGCTATCGACGGCGCCAGGATCACGCTTGGGGCAGCCTGTGAATATACTAATTCTGAACTGGTGTCCTATTTTTACGAGATTTACGATGCAAATGCTGACTTCCTGAAGGACAAATACGGTGACTTATAAAGTAATTCAGTTTTGGAATCAGCAGACGCTTCCTCCGGATATCGCACAATTGCGCGATACCTGGAAGCAACACAATCCCCACGCCGAACTTCTTTTGTTCAACGCCCAGACTGCGGCTGAATTTATACAGCAGGAATATGGCGCGCACGAAGCCGGGTTGTTTAACGGTGCCGCGCTGCCGGCAATGCAGTCGGATATTTTCAGGGTAGCGTATTGCCTGGCCAGGGGCGGGTTTTATATTGATGCCGGAACTGAATGTTCAGCCGCAGTCACGGATCTGTTGCCTGATAATGACGAATTAGTGCTGATGCGAAAGTGGCACGGTGGTATCTGGAACGGCATGATCTCGTGCAAAGCAGGCAACCCGGCCCTGAACGCAATTTGGCAGCGCATTTTAGACAACCTTGAACAGCGTCCGTCCAACGACGTGTGGAAGTTAACCGGTCCGGCGTCATTTAATCAGATAGTGGATGGCGGCGAGTATGATGACGTTATACGGGTAATCGAGCAGAAGCAAGTGAAAGCGTTTCGGGTGGTCAACGAGCTGGAACACAAAAAGCAGCACTGGTCGAAAGTGCAGAAGACCCAAAGTGTGTTTACCGGCGGCGCTGCCCCTGATGCCAACCCTGCCTCTGACAACGTGGCCGCGCCTGAAGCTGTCGTTGCAACGCGGCCACAGTCAGTATCAGAGCCCACGCATGGCGTGTCACTGCACCTGACTGACGGGCATGAAAAAGACAGTGGCGCGCGGGTGTTTGTAGAGGTTACCGGGTTTAAATCCCAGGGGAACAGCTACAAACCATTCCCGCTTGCTATTAACTGGGACAGCACCGGCGTGTCGCTTGAGTTTTACTCCCCTGACCGCCAGCCCCATATCCCGCTACAGCTTTTTATTGCGTCAGGACGCAATAGCCTGTGTAACTTTATGCGTATCACTCAGCACGGTGTGGTGTGCGGTGATACTGTCAGCGGGCTCACGTCCCATGACCGCGAGGTGGTGAAAGATTTAATTTCAGCATTACAGGCCGGTCTTTCAGGTGCCGGGCTGTCAGATAAAGCGCAAACCGCAGGGCTCAGCCCGGAGCAATGGCAAGCCCGCCTGGCTGACCAATCCTGGGCGCTACCGGCTATCGCTGCATCCTCAGAAAGGGTCAGTTTCCGTAAGCTAAGTCTGGGCGCCCATACCAGCTCAGGTTCACGTTCTGTGCTAGCAATACACGCGGAAGCGACTAAACTTAGAGACATCCAAATTGGTGACATCGAGGTAACTTTCCACGCTGACGTCGATAGTGCAAATGCGCTGCAGGTGACTCACATCGAAATAGGACCGCTTAACACCAATCTGGAGGCCCCTATTGAGTTTACCCGCGCTGTGATTGACAAGCTGCATATGATGGATTTAAAAGGTGACAAACTGTCAAACCCTCTGGCATTCTGGTATGGCGCAGCCAAGGCTAAAGTTAATTCGTTGACCTAGTCTGCGTATCTGCTTAGTTAAACAAACTGGCGAGAGTCGTTTACTGACAAGCGTTCCCCCCGGCCATCAAAAGGAACTTGGTGACACGTCTTGTTGGCAAAATGTACAGATGGCTAAAAAATTAGCCAAAAGTATGATCTAACCTCACGTTTCAGAACTAGTAGATGACATAGTACTGACATGGATGTGTTGACAAGGTAACCGTCACCCTTCAACAGTTCCATCTCATAAGCTTTAACCGAATTTGTGAGGCAATTATGAGAATTTTTTCTAAGAAAAGGGTAGCCCTGGGATGCACTGCCGCACTGGCAAGCGGTGTTGTACACGCCACCACCTGGCTCAAAACCGATACTGAACTGGAAAGCCCGGTTCATTACAGTCTGAACAACAGCTACAGTGTCGATATTTCAGACACGGGCGCCTACACCACGTTCGTAGACTGTTCACAGAATTTACTGGTCGATACGCAGGACAGATGTGACATATTTCGTAAAAATATGACCACAGGCGAAATTGAACTGGTAACCAAAAAACATCCGGATGCGACGCTGTCTGAATCGTCGCCAAGCAACCGCCCCTTCATGACCGGTGACGGACGATTTATTGTTTTTGATTCTGCCTCGTCAGATTTGCTCGCGTCCGGTGGCACAACGCAAAACGATGTGTATTTATGGGATGGCCAGACCGGCACACTTGAACTGATTTCTGTAAACAGTGACGGCACCGCGGCCAACAGCCACTCATTTGCCCCGGCGGTAAGTGATGACGGCAACCTGGTTGTGTTTGCCAGCGATGCCACCAACCTCGACACAGACCTGGCCGATACCAATGGCCGGCGTGATATATTTTTACGCAACCGGGCGGAAGGCACGACCATCCGTCTGACCAAAACGGGGACCACGGAAGCCGATCACAATTCAGATGTGCCTTACATCAGTGGTAACGGCAACTATGTGACCTTTCAAACGCAGGCATCAAGTATTGTCCCTGGAACAGATGCTAACAGCGCATTTATTGATGTGCTGCGCTATAACGTGCAGGACGGCTCGATTGAACTGGTAAGTCAGTCAACCGGGGGCGATCAGGCCCCTAATGCGAGCAGCTATACGGCGGTGATAAGCGAAAACGGTAACAAAGTGGCGTTTATCTCGAATGGACAACTGGCGGACGCCGACACTGATGGTGTGCCTGATGTATACATCCGTGATATGACCGCCGGAACTACTGAGTTGGTAAGTGTCACCAATGCGGGTCTGAATGACGAAGGCACCGCGGAGCGTGACTTGCGGCTGGGTATGAATAATGAGGGCACCAAAGTAGCCTTCGTGTATGAAGATCTGACTGGCAACTTCGATACCAGCAGCTTCAATGGCGACAATGCGTATGTACGCGATTTAACTGCCGGCACCACCACACTGATTTCGCAGCACCTGACCCAGGATAGCGAGAACTATTCAGGGGCCTACGAGGTGAAGCTGAGTGGTGACGGAAACTACGCAGTATTTGAGTCTGGCAGCCCTACGTTTATTCCTTTCGATGAAGATCTTACGTTTGATGTCTTCAGAGCAACGCTTGCTGATGGCACTATTGAAGCGCTGAACACCCCGCAAACCAGCGGCACGCTGGCTGACGTGGAAGATGTGGCCATTTCTGAAGACGGCCGCTTTTTGCTGTTCAAATCGGATGATGCAGCCCTGTCAAAAGTGGGCGATACTGATTTCGACGAACTCTTCTTATATGACCTGCAGTCACAGCAGATGGAGCATATACGGTTAGGGCTTAACGGTGAAAACGTGGATGGCGCGTTCGGCACCACGTTTGACCTCAGTGATAATGGCAACGTGCTGGTATTTAGCTCTACAGCCACCAATCTGCATACACAGGATACGTCTGCTAACTCCGACATTTATCGGTACCAGCGTGACACAGGCGCGCTTACGTTAGTCACCATGAACGCAAATGGTGACTCGTTCCAGCCCTCGGTATCCGATGACGGAAACCGGATTAGCTTCGTTTCAGATGCACAAAACCTGACCTCTGACTCAGTGTCAACCGAGTGGGATGTGTTTGTTTACGACCACGCGGCCGATACCATAACCCTGGCCAGCAAAGCCGACCCTGCATGGGGCGGCACACAGGCAGGCGCATCTTCGGCAGCTGCTATATCAGCCGATGGCAGTAAGGTTGTTTATCAGTCAGATAAGCAAGCCGTATGGGCGGTGGCGAGCGAATTTTCTCAGGTAGTGGAATATGACGTGGCGTCAGGCCAGAATACTCTGGTGTCTGCCACAGCCACTGGCGAACCTGGCAACGCAAACTCGTATCAACCCGATATTTCAGGTGATGGCGACGTTGTTACTTTTACCACCGAAGCGTCGGACATTGTCTCCGGATATGGCAGTGCCAGTTTACCGGTTGTTGTTATGACGAGCGACTCCGCTGCCGCGACGGCTGTGAGCGTCGATGGAGACGGTAACGTACTCACGCCAATAGGAGCTGCGGCGCTGTCCTCCGATGGCTCAAGCCTGGCCTTTAACTATGATAACGGCGGCAGTGTCGGGGTGGCTGTGGTCGACCTGGCGAACAGCAAACTCAGCATTGTGAATAACAGTGTTGCTGCCCCTGACGATACCGGTGTGTTTTCACCGGCAATCAGTGGCACCGGAGATCTGGTTGTCTATGGCTCACGGGCTAACGACAATGGCAGTGTGTGGGGCAGCTTTATGCAGCCGTTTTTCGCTTCAACCGATGCGGATGGCGACGGTATGCCCAATGAGTGGGAAGAAACCTACGGGCTGAACCCCTTGGTAGCACAGGATCCGTCAACCGATACCGACGGTGATGGCCTCACCGACTTGGAAGAATACCAGGCCGGTACCTCTCCACTGGATACCGACTCTGACGGCGATGGCTTCTCTGATTCTGTCGATGTGTTCCCCACCGATCCTACCGAGTGGCTGGACACCGACGGCGATGGTATTGGCGATAACTCAGAATTACCTGTGCGTGCAGACGTGGATGGTGATGCCCGCGCCGATATCGTCTGGCGTAACATGAGCAACACCCGCGGCTGGAATTTCCTCTGGAGCATAGCAGGAGAAAAAATCCGTTACCTGACGCCAATCAACGTGGTGCAGGGTGAGAACTGGAAGATTACACTGGGTGACTTCGATGGTGACGCAAAATCAGACTTCTTCTGGCGTGATCCGAACCAATTCGGCGGCATGAACTATATCTTCCTGATGGACGGTAAAACCATCCTTAAGAAAGCCAGGGTCGCAGATGTCAGTAAGAACTGGGAGCTGCGCCAGGTAGGCGATCTGGATGGCGATCATGATGACGACCTCGTGTGGCTGGATACCGAGAAAAACCGTCTGGGTATCTGGTTTATGAATGGCACGTCGAAAGTCTTCAGACAAAGTGAGTCACTTGAAACACATGTACTGGAGGGGATCAGCGACTTTCATGACGACGATACGCTGGAACTGGTCACACGGATGAAAAGCCACATTTATCTGTGGTCGCTGGAAAACAACAATGGTGCACTGGTAAGTGCTGACACCGGCAGTATCGCCCCGTTAGCGTGGAAGCTGGCCGGTACCGGTGATCTGAATGGCGACGGCACTGACGATCTGATTTGGCGTAACAGTAATGATGGAAGAACGTCAGTGTATTACATGCAGGACGGTGTGGTGATTGGCCAGGACCTGATCACTCAGGTTGATATCGCATGGACACTGGCAAAAATAGAAGATTTCAATGGCGATGATCGCGTTGATTTTCTATGGCGGAACGAAGGTCAGGGCGGCAGAAATATCATCCACCTGATGGACGGTCCGAACCGCATCGCCGCTGGCGTGGTGAAAACGGTTGGCGGAAAATGGGAGATGGCCAAGTAGACCGCGCGTTAGCTGGCCACCCGAAAGCCATATAAATACAGCAAAGTAAACGCCCGGATCAATAACCGGGCGTTTTTTTACGCGCATTAAAATGTCTGAGAACGTATTTTATTTCCGTCACGGGCAGAACCGGCAAAGAGGCGAACATGACGGATGCAATTAGGCATAGCCATGTGCGATACTTCCGGTTCTGAGTAACAATATGGTCTGTTCCGTGGTAACTAAAAAACTCGATACACTCTATTTGCATATTGGCTGCGAAAAAACCGGCACTACTTCAATACAACATTTCACCTACGAAAACAGAGATGCGTTTGAAAAAAGCGGTATCAGGGTGTGCCAGTCTTTAGGTAAGAAAAACAATACAAAGATAGGTATTTATGCGGCGAATGAGGAAAAGGGCTTAACCCAGTTTCTGAGGCCTGACACCAGCCTGCAGGCCTTTCGGGATGAGGCACAGACAGCACTGTACAATGAGGTACAAAATACCGACTGCCAGGCTATGTTGATATCCTGCGAATGGCTGCACAGCCAAATTTC
>JBPEWW010000081.1:0-6151 GCA_052032275.1 Alteromonas sp.
AGGCATTTCTGAATGACAAACTGGACCTCGCCCAGGCCGAGGCCATTGCCGATTTGATTGATGCGTCCTCGAAGCAGGCGGCACGCAGTGCGTTGCGCTCGTTGCAGGGAGAGTTTTCGGCCCAAATCCAGCAACTGTCCGACCAAATCATCCATTTACGTATGTACGTGGAAGCGGCCATCGACTTTCCGGAAGAAGAAATTGATTTTCTGTCTGACGGCAAGGTCGCCGGTGACCTGGACGCTATCGTTGCCTCCCTGGCCCGGGTGGCGGATCAGGCCAAACAGGGCAGCTTACTGCGTGACGGTATGCAGGTGGTGATTGCCGGGCGGCCAAATGCCGGCAAGTCGTCGCTGCTCAACGCGCTGGCAGGCCGTGACAGCGCCATTGTAACTGACATTGCCGGCACTACCCGGGATGTCTTGAAAGAACATATCCATATCAACGGCATGCCGGTGCATATTATCGATACTGCCGGTCTGCGTGACAGTCCGGATAAAGTCGAGCAAATGGGCATTGAGCGTGCCTGGCAGGCCATTAATGACGCTGACCGGGTGTTGTTTGTGGTCGACAGCACGGACACTGACGTCATCGATCCGTATGAGATCTGGCCGGAGTTTATGCAACGTCTGCCCGCGGGGATCCCCACCACGGTGGTACGCAATAAAGTCGATTTGTCCGCCACCAGGGTATCGGAACAACAGGTGGATACCGCGCACGGCACGGTTACGGTGATTAACCTATCCGCCCGCTCCGGGGAGGGGGTGACCCTGCTGCGCGATCATCTGGCCGCCACCATGGGACTGGATACCACCACGGAAGGACAGTTTATTGCACGTCGCCGCCATTTAGATGCCCTCGCCCTGGCCACTGACCACGTGCATACCGGTCAGCAACAACTGCATGACAGCATGGCCGGTGAGCTGCTTGCTGAAGAATTACGACTGGCTCATCAGGCGCTTTGTGAAATTACCGGCGAATTTACGTCGGACGATTTACTGGGCAAAATCTTCTCGTCTTTCTGTATTGGTAAATAAGTTATGTCACACCATTTTACGATCCTGGTTGGCTCCGTATTAGGCGCTTCTGAATATGTGGCTGATGCATTGTCAGACACCCTCAAGGCTCGCCAGCATGAAGTCAGTATTCAGCTGGATCCTGATTTTGAAGCCATCGATAAAGGCAGCACCTGGATCATTTGCACCTCGACCCATGGCGCCGGCGACCTGCCGGATAACATTCAGCCGTTTGCCGCCCAGCTGCAGGGACAGGACCTGTCGTCAGTCAATGCGTACATCATCGGCCTGGGCGACAGCAGTTACGACACCTTTTGCCATGGTGCTATGACGATGGAAAAGCTGCTGACCTCGGGCAACGCCACGATTTTGGCTGAGCCGTTTCACATTGATGTGCTAAATCACCCGATTCCCGAAGACGAAGCCGTAGCCTGGCTTGACCGCACAGTAACGGGGTAGGCATGGCGCTGAACGATGCCGAATTGTTTGCCCTGCGTCAGCCGTTATCCAACGAGGCGCGGGTACTGTATTGCCTGGGTCTGCGGCCTGACGCCGTAGTCAGTACCGCCAGCAGTTCGCCGCTGCAGTATAAGGCGTTGCTTGCCCTGTTAAACGGCGATCACCCCGAGGCTACCTTCAACCGGGGCCGGCAGGTGAACAGTTTACTGCGCCAGCTGGAACAGCAGGGGCTGGTGGCGCTACCGGCTGCCTACACCTATGAGCAGTCGCTTAACGGCGTCGCCGTGCTGTTACCGCTGATCGCCGCCCAGCAGGACGCATTTGCCCATCTGCATCATCAGCATCAGCCTATGCAGGTAAACTGGCAACCCGATGCCGCCCTGTTCGCCGAAATGTGCAGCCTGTTAGGTGTGATCGATCTGGACTATACCGAAGACGACATTGGTGAATTCGTGGCATACTGGCTGGGCCGGCCGGCGTCTGTGTTCAGTCACTTTCAGTGGACCCAGAAATTCGCTTACAGTCTGAAACGTAAACGGCTGGCCACCGGTCAGGTGCACACCCGCAAGGTTGGCACCCAGCAAGTCAAGGTTGCGCCCGGCATTGAAGCAGATGATAATGCCCGCAAACTGGTAGAAAAATACGCCACTAAAAAGAAACCGTAACCGCTATGGATTCATTCAAAGACAAAATCGCAAATCTGGCCCGCTCCATGGGTAAGTCGTTTGATACCCGTCAACCGGTGGTCGATTACCAGGACATGCGTAAACATTATGAGCGTCAGGCTAATGAAGAAGTGCGCCAGATCCAGCAACGCGCCAAAAAACAGCGCGTAGAAGCGATTCATGGCCGTTCAGACCTGAATCCCAAGTGGACCTTCGCCAACCTGGTGGAAGACAGTGACGATGTGATTGAGGCGGTCTCCATTGCCCAGTCATTTATCGCCGCCCATGATGATCCCGCCTGGCGACAAAGCGGCTCACATATGATGCTGTTCTACGGTGATTACGGCCGCGGTAAATCGCATATTGCCGGTGCCATTGCCCATCAGCTGATTGACCAGTATGAAATTTCTGTGCTGTACCGGCAGTTATCCACGCTGCAGGAAATGCGTTACTCCTCTTACGATTTCAACGCCCAGGATAATATTGGCCAGAAGTTCCGTGAGGTTAATCAGGAGTTACTGGATGTGGATCTGCTGATCCTCGATGAAGTGTGTGTCAATGAATCGGTACTCAAGAAAAATACCCAGAGCTGGCTTGGCAACCTGTTGCGTCAGCGGCTGGTTAACAAGAAAAACTGTATTCTTATTACTAACCATAATCTGAATGAACTGGAACACGCGCTGGGCCGCTACTGTTTTGAATCTATCCGCGAGTACGACACCTATAAGGTGCGTTTCTCCGGCCCCAGCCGCCGTCAGAGCCTGGGTCAGGACGAGCCGGAAGCCCCGGTGTCCAATAGTCGCTATCAGCCTAATCAGGTGCGCTAGCACGCCTGTCAGCAACACTGACCACCTGATTCTTTCCTTATCGCTGCGCGCGCCTGTCTGACTGCCCCGCGGTCACAGACAGGCGGGCCGACCATCTGCGTTTATTTCTCCTTCCCTGCGCCTGTCATCACAGTTAGTACAGCTGTGTTGCCAGAACCGCCCACCGGCACAGCATTGACATAACATCAAAATTGGCGGGCATAACTCCCTAAGCCCGTGAACGACTAATACACGCAGCGGCGACAGCGGGATCCGACACACACGCAATGTGCTTGTAATAACGCTAAATGGCAGAGATAGTTGTGGCTTAAAGATCCGCTATGATCGCCACGAAGGCGAAAAAGAATTAAAAAATTTCTGCTGCGATCCGTGTACTCATAATCCCATGCAGCCCGTGCACACGGGGATAACGGGGCATTGTGGAAAAGATCTCATCCACAGCGGGATCGCGATCAAACCCATAATCAACGGGCTTTTTTTGATCACTCTCGCGATCCGGCGAACATCTTATCCCCAACCTGATCACATCATGATCAGCCCTGTGGATAGGATCCTCTGATCCACTGTGTATAAGCTTTGATCTCCAACGGGACAGTTTTTCTGCGTTATCCCATTGTGGATAAATACACCGGTTATGCACAGGATCACAAGGGCGAAACCGATCCTTACTTAACAACGTTATGATCGCTGTAAGTTAATGGTTTAAATAAATAAAACGCGCTTATCAACAGATTATGGCGATCCTAATAGATATAAAAATAAAGAGATCTACATAGATCTTAAGATCACTAGGGCGATCGGCTTTCTCTTTTCACCATCACACTGAAGAATATTTAGCCATTTCCATTAGCGTTCACATCAGCTAAAATACGCGCCCTTTTTCTGACAGCAGTGACTGGCCGGAAGAGACTGGAATCATCAGGTTTACGAGGTTTTTCATGTTCTATCAACAAGCGTTCGATGTCATTGTAGTCGGTGGCGGTCATGCCGGTACCGAAGCTGCCTTGGCGTCAGCCCGCATGGGTGTAAACACCCTGCTGCTGACCCATAACATTGAAACCATTGGACAAATGTCCTGTAATCCTGCGATCGGTGGGATCGGGAAAGGCCATCTGGTGAAAGAAATTGATGCCCTGGGCGGCGCCATGGGACTGGCGACTGATCACGCCGGGATCCAGTTCCGTACCCTGAATTCCAGTAAAGGCCCGGCCGTCCGTGCAACCCGCGCCCAGGCTGACCGGACCCTGTACCGGCATGCCATTCGAAAAACCGTGGAAAGCCAGCCCAACCTGACGCTGTTTCAGCAAAGCGTGGATGATCTGATCGTGGAAAACGATCGGGTTACCGGCGTCGTGACCCAGATGGGCCTGAAGTTCCACGCCAAAACCGTGGTACTCACGGTAGGCACCTTTCTGGGTGGTACTATCCATATCGGGCTTGAGAACTATCGCGGCGGGCGGGCTGGTGATCCGCCGTCTATCGCCCTGGCCGATAGGCTGCGGGCATTGCCGTTCCGGGTGGATCGTCTGAAAACCGGGACCCCGGCCCGGCTGGATGCCCGGAGTCTGGATTTCAGTGTAATGCAAGCGCAACCCGGTGACGATCCTGTGCCAGTGGTGTCGTTTATGGGCGATCGCAGCATGCACCCGCGCCAGATCCCGTGCTACATCACTCACACCAATGAAAATACCCATGAGATCATTCGCAGTGGGCTGGACCGCTCACCCATGTACACCGGTGTGATTGAAGGCGTGGGCCCGCGTTACTGCCCCAGTATCGAAGACAAAATCATGCGTTTTGCCGACAAAGGCTCACACCAGATCTTCGTTGAGCCGGAAGGGCTGAACAGCATTGAAGTGTATCCGAACGGGATCTCAACCAGTTTGCCTTTTGATGTACAGATGGCCATGGTGCGCTCTATCCGCGGCTTTGAAAATGCGCATATTGTGCGCCCGGGTTATGCAATTGAGTACGATTTCTTCGATCCCCGTGATCTGCGCCAGACCCTGGAAACCAAGTTTATTGATGGCCTGTTCTTCGCCGGACAAATTAACGGCACCACCGGTTATGAAGAAGCTGGCGCTCAGGGCCTGGTGGCCGGGGCTAACGCGGCGCTGCAGGTGCAGCAGAAGGATCCGATGATCCTGCGCCGCGACCAGGCCTACATGGGCGTGCTGATCGACGATCTGGCCACCATGGGTACCAAAGAACCGTACCGCATGTTTACCAGCCGCGCCGAATACCGGTTGTTACTGCGCGAAGACAATGCGGACAGCCGCTTAACTGCGCTGGGCCGCGAAATCGGGCTGGTGGACGATGATCGCTGGCAGGCGTTCAATCAGAAGATGGAACAGGTTGAGCAGGAACTGGGGCGTCTGCGGGGTCAGTATATCCACCCGGATCATGCCGCCGTGCCGCAGCTGAACGAGTTGCTGAAAAACCCGGTCAGCCGGGAACATTCGCTGGAAGAACTCATCCGCCGTCCGGAAATGACCTACAACCAGCTGATGGAGATTGAATCGCTGGGGCCACGTCTGCAGGATCCTATCGCCGCTGAACAGGTGGAGATCCAAATCAAGTACGCAGGCTATATTGCCCGCCAGCTGGATGAAATTGCCAAGGCGCAGCGCCATGAGAACACGCTGTTACCGGTAGATTTCGATTTCGCGCAAATCTCTGGCCTGTCAAACGAAGTGGTGGCCAAACTGACCGAGGCGCGGCCAGAGACCATCGGTAAAGCCTCACGGATCTCAGGGGTAACCCCGGCGGCGATCTCGCTGTTGCTGGTGTACCTGAAAAAGCATGGCATGTTACGAAAACAAGAAGCAAAAACTGCGTGAGTGAAATGAACAACGAAACCGCCAGCGTGTTACGTACCCTGCTGGATGATGGCATTGAGAAGTTAGGGCTGGCCGGGATCACCGAACACCAGCGCAGCCAGCTGATTGACTATGTGCTGCTTATCAACAAGTGGAACCAGGCATATAATCTGACCTCGGTGCGCGACCCTAAAGACATGGTGGTCAGGCATTTGCTGGACTCGCTGGCGGTCAAACCCTATGTGACTGGCCGCCGTGTGATCGACGTGGGCACCGGACCTGGCTTGCCGGGGATCCCCCTGGCCATCGTGCTGCCGGATGTTCACTTCACCCTGCTCGACAGCCTGGGTAAACGGGTCCGGTTT
>JBPEWW010000082.1:0-6095 GCA_052032275.1 Alteromonas sp.
GCGTCACAGCGATTCGTCCCGGCATCATTCCTTCCGCCAGCGGCTCTTGCTACAATTTGCGCTTTACTGACCTACACGAGTACGCCATGGCCTGGTTACAACTTCGCATCAATGTTACTGCCGAACACGCTGAAAGCATCGGCACCATGCTGTCGGCCAATGGTGCCCAGGCAGTCACCTTTGTGGATGCCAAAGATACCCCTATGTATGAACCCAAGCCGGGGGAAACCCTGCTGTGGCCCGATACCCAGGTGGTCGGGCTGTTTGATGCCAGTGATGACATGCAGCGCGTGATTAGCCGTCTGGGGCAGTCTAAACTGCTGGGTAAAGACTTTGTGCATAAGCTGGATCCGCTGGAGGACAAGGACTGGGAACGGGAGTGGATGGACAATTTTCACCCCATGCAATTCGGCGAGCGCCTGTGGATTTGCCCCAGTTGGCGGGAGGTCCCCGATCCGGCGGCGGTCAATGTGATGCTGGACCCTGGGCTGGCGTTTGGGACCGGCACCCACCCCACTACTTCACTGTGCCTGCGCTGGCTGGATAGCCTGACGCTTACCGGCAAGCAGGTCGTGGACTTCGGGTGTGGCTCCGGCATCCTGGCGCTGGCCGCACTGAAGCTGGGTGCCCGGCATGTTACCGGCATAGATATCGACCCCCAGGCCCTGCAAGCCTCTCAGGAAAACGCCCGCCGCAATGACGTGGCCGACCGCTTATCGGTGTATCTGCCAGAGAACCAGCCCCGCCTGCAGGCAGACCTTGTTATGGCGAACATACTGTCTGGCCCGCTACTGGAATTGCAGGAGACAATCACGGCGTTTTGCAAGCCTGGCGGCAAGCTGGTGCTGTCCGGTATTCTGGCCGAACAGGTAGATCGCATCGAAGTTGCCTACGCCCGTGACTTTGATCTGGAAGCCAGCGCCATCGACGGCGACTGGGCACGGGTGGCTGGCGTACGTAAATTAGCCTGAGTTTCACTTGACATTTTGCGTACCACCGGGTCGGACAGGCCCGGTGCCAGCCCCTGTCACACAAGGGTTTAACAACTTTTCCCAGCCCCTTTCTGAAACTTCCTGAAATTCATTCTGTCAAGCCCCGAAATGCACATTTTGTGCGATTTTTAGCCTTTTCAAGACTGCAGAAAACGCGTACACTTAGCGCCCCGTTTTAGCCGGGTGTTTAATTTCTGTGCAATATAAGTCGTAATGAGTATGCAAATCGGACCGTACAAATTGGCAAACAATTTAATGCTGGCCCCGATGGCTGGCGTCACCGACCGTCCGTTTCGACAGTTGTGCAGAAGAATGGGTGCCGGTTTGGTGGTGTCAGAAATGCTGTCGAGTAATCCGCGGGTCTGGAAGACTGCGAAATCGATGTCGCGAATGGACCACACGGGAGAGGACGGTATTCGCTCAGTGCAAATTGCTGGGGCCGATCCCGAACTTATGGCACAGGCAGCGCAATTCAATGTCGGTAACGGTGCACAGATCATCGACATCAACATGGGTTGTCCTGCCAAGAAAGTGAATAAGAAGCTGGCAGGGTCTGCCCTGCTGCAATATCCCGACCTGGTAGAGTCAATTATCAGGGCCGTGGTGAAGGCAGTAGATGTTCCTGTCACCCTGAAGATACGCACCGGGTGGAATACCGATAACCGCAATGGGGTAGAGATTGCCCGGATTGCAGAGCAAAACGGCATACAATCGCTGGCGGTTCATGGCAGAACCCGGGCCTGTATGTATAAAGGAGACGCGGAATACCACACCATCCGGGATATTAAGGGTGCGGTGTCTATTCCGGTTATTGCCAACGGCGATATTACGTCTCCGGAAAAGGCACAACATGTGCTTGAGTACACTGGTGCAGACGGAGTGATGATTGGTCGCGGCGCCCAGGGAAATCCATGGATTTTTAAACAAATCCTGCATTTTCTGGAAACCGGCGAGAACCTGACGCCTCCATTATTGTCTGAACAACATCAGGTGTTACATGAACACGTTGCGAACGTGCACGCCTTTTATGGCGACATTACCGGGGTGAGAATAGCCCGGAAGCACGTGGGCTGGTATCTCGCGGAACATGATAAGGAACGTCAGTTTCGTAAAACCTTCAATGCTATTGAGCACGCTGATGCACAGCTCAACGCACTTGACGATTATTTTCAATCGCTGCAATCGCGGGAAACCCGACAGATTTCTCCTGCAGCATAGTGATGACTAACTAAAGAGCAAGAAAGTATTATGTTCGATCAAAATGTGACTTCACCATTTACAACGACAGTAACTACACCTTCACAAACTCAAGCTCAAAAGCCGTTGCGCGACTCTGTAAAGCAGGCGGTTAACAAGTACCTGAAACAACTGGACAATGCCAACATCGACAACCTGTACGAATTGGTGCTGGCTGAAGTTGAAGCCCCGCTGCTGGAAGAGGTGATGACCTACACCCGCGGCAACCAGACCCGCGCGGCCATCATGATGGGCATCAACCGCGGTACGCTTCGTAAAAAGCTGAAGCAGTACGGCATGAACTAAGAATTTTGGGCCTGGCCCACACCAAGAGCACCTTTCGGTGCTCTTTTTGTTTCACACTCTCGATAAAAAGTTATTACCCACTATGCAAACACCTAAACCCATCAAACGTGCGCTTTTAAGTGTGTCAGACAAAACCGGTATCGTGGAATTTGCCACCGCGCTGAACCAGGCCGGTGTCGAGCTGCTGTCTACCGGCGGCACGGCCAGACTGCTGAGTGATGCCGGCCTGCCGGTCACCGAGGTCTCTGCGTATACCGGTCACCCTGAGATTATGGACGGCCGGGTAAAAACCCTGCACCCTAAGATCCATGGTGGCATTCTCGGCCGGCGTGATAAAGATGAAGCGGTAATGGCTGAACATGAAATTGCCCCTATCGATTTGGTGGTCGTGAACCTGTATCCGTTTGCCGCCACGGTCGCCAACGAAGACTGCACATTAGAAGACGCCATTGAAAATATCGATATTGGTGGGCCGACCATGGTGCGCGCAGCCGCGAAAAACCACAACGACGTAACGATTATCGTAAACGCCCGGGATTACGCCGGCGTGCTGGAAGAAATGAACAATAACAGCGGCTCAGTGACTTACGCGACCCGCTTCGACCTGGCCATCAAAGCCTTTGAGCATACCGCGGAATACGATGGCATGATCGCTAACTACTTCGGCGCGAAAATCGACGCGGTAGAGTGTGAAGATGAGTGCGACCACCAGCACAGCGAGTTTCCCCGCACCTACAACATGCAGATGCGTAAGAAGCAGGATTTACGCTACGGCGAAAACAGCCATCAGTCGGCGGCTTTCTATGTGGAAAATGAGGTCCAGGAAGCCTCAGTGGCCACTGCCGAACAGCTGCAGGGTAAAGAACTGTCATTTAACAATATTGCCGATACCGATGCGGCACTGGAGTGTGTGAAAGAGTTTGACGAGCCGGCCTGTGTCATTGTTAAGCACGCCAATCCCTGCGGCGTAGCCATTGGGGAGAACATCCTGGCTGCCTACGATCGCGCTTTTAAAACCGACCCCACCTCGGCGTTTGGCGGCATCATTGCGTTTAACCGCGAGCTGGACAAAGACACGGCGCAGGCCATTGTGGATCGTCAGTTTGTGGAGGTGATTATTGCCCCGTCGGTTGCTGAGGATGCGAAAACGGTAGTCGCGGCGAAGAAAAACGTCCGTCTGCTGGCCTGCGGTGACTGGCACGGTCAGCTGACAGAAGGCTACGACTTCAAACGGGTCAACGGCGGCTTACTGGTGCAGGAGCGCGACTTTGGGATGGTGGACATGGATGACCTGGAAGTGGTGACCAAGCGCCAGCCGACCGACGCGGAGCTGCGCGATCTGATGTTCTGCTGGAAAGTGGCCAAGTATGTGAAGTCGAACGCCATTGTCTACTGCAAAGACGGCATGACGGTGGGCGTGGGTGCCGGTCAGATGAGCCGGGTTTACTCAGCTAAAATTGCCGGCATTAAAGCGGCCGATGAGAACCTGGAGGTGGCAGGTTCTGTGATGGCGTCCGATGCCTTCTTCCCGTTCCGCGATGGCATTGACGCAGCTGCCGCGGCCGGCATCAAAGCCGTGATCCAGCCAGGCGGCTCGATGCGCGACAGCGAAGTGATTGCCGCCGCTGACGAGCACGATATTGCCATGGTATTTACCGGTATGCGCCACTTCCGCCACTAAACCCTGGCGCAGGGAGTGGGGCTTGCGCCAGCTAAATTGGCACCGGTCCCAGGAATCGCTGGTTTTTTCCAGCGGCTCGGTTAGGCTTAGGACTCATCCTGCAATAATGAAGGGCCGGTCGGTCAGCGGTATGACACCGGCCTTCGTATTGCCCCTGAACTGGTCACATAAGGATACCCAACCATGACAGCCATCAAACAACTCGTTTCTGCCGTAACGCTGGCCCTGGCGGCCACCTGTGTCAATGCTGACGCCATTGTCGATGCCGTTAAAAGCGAACATCGCAGTGCTGAAGCTAAAGCCCGGGATGAGTATCGTCATCCGCAACAAACGCTGCGGTTCTTTGGCATTGAGCCAGGTATGAAAGTGGTGGAAGTGTGGCCGGGTGGTGGCTGGTATACCGATATCCTGGCGCCATTACTCACTGACGAGGGCGAGCTGGTGGCCGCGCATTTCTTTGTGGATGAGTCGACCAACGACTACTTTAAAAACGCCCTCAACACGTTCAACGAGCGGGTTGCCAATCACCCGCCTTATGCCGACCTCACGGTCACCGCCTTCCATCCTACCAAAGCACTGGAAGTCACCGCGCCCGGCACTGCCGATGCCGTGCTGACCTTTCGCAACGTGCACAACTGGTACATGCGTCACGGCGATGAAGGCCTGAGCAATGCCTTTGGGGCGTTTTATAAAGCCCTGAAACCGGGTGGTGTGTTAGGCGTGGTAGAGCATGAAATGCCCGCCTCCGGCAGCGATGAACAAATGAAGAAAAGCGGTTATATGAAGCGCGACGTGGTGATTGCCGCGGCACAGGCAGCCGGTTTTACCCTGGCTGACAGCAGTGACGTGAATGCCAACCCCCGTGACGATGCTGACCATCCCAAAGGGGTTTGGACGCTGCCGCCCAGCCTGGCAATGAAAGAGCAGGACCGGGCGTCCTACATGGCCATTGGCGAAAGTAACCGCATGACACTGAAATTTATAAAACCTGAAGCATAAACGGAATCTTTGATGAACGTACTTGTTATAGGCGGCGGTGGCCGCGAGCACGCGCTGGCCTGGAAAGCTGCGCAATCTGCTGATGTCGACACCGTCTTCGTGGCCCCCGGTAATGCCGGGACCCTGCATGAACCCAAACTACAAAACGTCGCCATTGGCGCTGAAGATCTTGACGGTTTGTTAACCTTTGCAAAAACCAATGCGGTGGCACTGACCATTGTCGGGCCAGAAGCCCCGTTGGTCGCTGGCGTCGTGGACGCGTTTGAAGCGGCTGGACTGACTATCTTTGGACCCAGTCAGGCGGCGGCGCAGCTGGAGGGCTCAAAGGCTTTCACCAAGGACTTCCTGGCCCGTCATCAAATTCCAACCGCGGAATACCAGAACTTTACCGAGATAGAGCCCGCCCTGGCGTACGTTAGGGAAAAAGGCGCGCCTATCGTGGTCAAAGCCGACGGGCTGGCCGCCGGTAAAGGCGTGATAGTGGCCATGACACAGGAAGATGCCGAGGCCGCTGTCAAAGATATGCTGGCCGGAAACGCGTTTGGCGACGCCGGGCACCGGGTGGTCATTGAAGAGTTTCTGGATGGCGAAGAAGCGTCCTTTATTGTTATGGCCGATGGCAAAAACGTGTTGCCGTTTGCCACCAGCCAGGATCACAAACGCGCCGCCAATGGCGATCAGGGGCCAAACACCGGTGGCATGGGTGCCTACTCACCGGCCCCGGTGGTGACCGCTGAGATCCATGACCGCATCATGGATGAGGTGATTATGCCTACCATCAACGGCATGGCCGCGGAAGGGCATCCGTATGTGGGATTTTTGTATGCCGGACTGATGATCATGGCCGACGGCACGCCAAAGGTAATTGAATACAACTGCCG
>JBPEWW010000083.1:0-4095 GCA_052032275.1 Alteromonas sp.
ATGGCACAGGTGTTGTAATGATCAGATAAGTTTCACACATTCACACCGTGAAAATTAACAGGTAAACACAGGAGATGGTTATGGGCATGTTTTCAAGAATGACAGACATTGTGCAAGCGAATATCAACGCCATGCTGGATAAAGCCGAAGATCCGGAGAAAGTGATTCGTCTGATTATTCAGGAGATGGAAGAAACACTGGTGGAGATCCGCTCGGAAGCGGCTAAGTTCCTGGCCGAGCAGAAGCATCTGGATCGCCAGCTACATCGTGTAAATAAAGAAGTGGCGAGCTGGCAGGAAAAGGCACAACTCGCCATCGATAAAGA
The DNA here is from genome assembly GCA_052032275.1 of Alteromonas sp. Classification (GTDB taxonomy): domain Bacteria; phylum Pseudomonadota; class Gammaproteobacteria; order Enterobacterales; family Alteromonadaceae; genus Alteromonas. The sequence goes on from JBPEWW010000083.1 coordinate 326, forward strand.
TAAAGAGTCGCTGGCCCGGGCGGCGCTTGCGGAAAAGCAGCGTCATGCTCAGCGTGCTGAATCACTGCAACAGCAGTACGACACTCTCAGCGAGTCGCTGGCTCAGCTACAAAGCGATACCGGGCGGCTCAACGAAAAACTGGCCGAAGCGAAAGCAAAGCAAAAAGCCATGGCGACACGTCAGCACTCTGCTTCGGTGCGGCTAAAAGTTAAAGCCGTGGAGCACAGCGACAAGATAAATCATGCGATGGCGCGCTTTGACCAGTACGAGCAACGCATTGACCAGCTGGAAGCGCAAGTGGATGCATACGAATTTACCGGCGCGGCGAGCGATCCTTCCTCACTGGATGCGCAGTTCCGTGCGCTGGAAGACGATGATGCCATCGAGCGCGAACTCACCGCCATGAAGAAAAACAAAGCGGCCTAACTGATGTCAGATCCGTCCGCCAGTGGCGGGCGGTCTCTTAACAGGAGAAGATGTATGAAAATTCCCAGTTCACAAAAGCGCATTTATCGTGATTTGGATAATGCTGTAATTGCCGGCGTCTGTGCCGGTGTGGCCCGCTACCTGGACGTTGATTCGTTATGGGTGCGTGGCGCAGCCATTGTCGCGTTGTTTATTATGCCAACCCTGGTCATACTGGCTTATCTGGCAGCCGTGTTTCTACTGCCAAGGTGGTCACTATGAAGCAGTTCATTATTGCGGTCGTGCTGGGGCTTATCCTGGTAAACTGTCTGGGCTCGCTGCTTGGGGACTGGCTGGGATTTCACATTATGCTGGCCGATGAATACCTGTCTCCCTGGGAGAATATTGTTGCCCTGTCTATAATAGCCGTTGTCTTTGTTTTTGTAGGGTTTATAGTAGCAGTTAGTCTGGCAGGTACCCTGATTGTCGGTGCGTTGGCAGCGCTGGTGGCCCTGTTTGTCATCGGCGTGGGGGCGTTCTGGCCCATACTGTTGCTAGCCGGCATTGTGTATGCATTACGTCGTAAGCCACAGGCGCTGGCCGAGTAGCCAGGCAAACCCGGGGCGTTCATAGGGCAGTTTTATTGCCAGCACCACCTTGGCCTTCGCGAAAGCGGAGGCTGTCGTTTTAGCAGCATTAACGGGGAACATATGAAACAGTATCTGAATCTGAAATGGATTGGTGTGGGCGCAGTGGTGCTGTTTGTGCTGCTTTGGCTACTGGGCGTGTACTGGAGCAGCGAACCTGATACGTTCAGTGTCGAAGCGAAAGTGGAGGTCGCCTCGGAAGGTTTCGATCATCAGCAGATAGCCGGGTACACCATGACCACGGCCCTCATTGAAGTCAGTGAAACACTGTTGACCAAGCGCGGTGGGTATTTAGCCAATGATGTTATCCCGCCCAGTCTCCTGTTGGACAATATGCCTGCCTGGGAATTTGGTGTACTGGAAATGGTGCGTGACTTATCACGCAGTATGCGCAACGATTTTAGCCGCTCACAATCACAGTCCATTGAAAATAGTGCCCTGGCGAAGGCGCAACCGAAGTTTAACCTGGATCACCGGGAGTGGATTTTCCCGGCTGCCGAGTCGAGCTATCAGGAAGGTATCGATCTGCTCATTGCTTATCGCCAGCAATTAGTCAAGCGTAGCGACAGTGACAGCCAGTTTTACACCCGTGCCGATAATCTGCGGGACTGGCTGAAGCAAATAGAAAAACGTCTCGGCAGTTATTCTCAGCGTCTGAGCGCCAGTGTTGGCTCCACCCGCATTAATACGGACCTGGCAGGCTCCCCCCGGGCCCGTCAGTCCACGCCGGTAGCAGAACAGCGGGTGGTTAAAACCAGCTGGTGGCAGCTGGATGACAATTTTTACGAAGCCCGGGGTGCCACGTGGGCATTACTGCATTTCCTTAAAGCTGTGGAGATCGAGTTTGCGGATGTACTGGAAGATAAGAATGCGCGGGTCAGCCTGCAGCAAATCATCCGGGAACTGGAAGCCACGCAGCAAACCGTTTGGAGCCCCATGATCCTGAATGGCGGCGGCTTTGGTATGCTTGCTAATCACTCGTTAGTAATGGCGAACTATATTTCACGGGCAAACGCTGCTCTAATTGAACTTTCGGAACTCTTGAACCAAGGATAATCAATGAAAAAATGTCTGATCGCGGCCACGCTGGGCTGCGCGCTTTTTGCTTCTACCGCCACTGCTGACACAATTGCAGGTGTCTACATAGGTGTGCAGGGCTGGAATATGGATACCACCGGGAGCTTTTCAGACTCGTCTGCCAATAACGGCAACTTTAACTTTGACGATGAAACCAACGGCGCTGCATATATCGCGCTGGAACATCCGGTGCCGTTTCTGCCGAATGTAAAAGTTAATCATACGGATATGGCCACGGCCGGTACTACTCGCCTGAACAGCAATTTCACGTTTGACGGCAACCTGTATACAACGCAAAGCGACGTCTACACAGACGCTGATATCGTGGCCACGGATGTTATTTTCTATTACGAGTTGTTCGATAACGATTTGATCAGTTTCGATGTAGGCCTGAACGGCAAGTACGTTGACGGTACGCTGATTGTCGAAGACAGCGACAGTAATACCCGCGGCGAACAGGACTTTTCAGGCGTGATCCCAATGGTGTACTCACGGGTACAGGTAGGGTTACCGTTCACTGGCCTGGCAGCGTATGCAGAGGGTAGCTATCTGAGTTTTGATGACCACACGGTTAGCGATTATCAGGTGGCGATCGCTTATTCGTTTATTGAAAGCCTGGCCGTGGATATGACCTTGCAAGTGGGCTATCGAAATGCACAGGTAGACATTGAAGATCTTGACGATGTATATGCCGATCTGGAGTACGATGGTGTGTTTGCCGGCCTGGAAATGCACTTTTAATTGCTTAACCGAAAGGTTTAAGCACATTCGGTAATAAAAAAGTTAGATTTATTCTTTTCTCTTCGTACATAAACTCGTTAGCCTTAGCGCATCGAATTAAGGCTAATGAGTTATGTCAGATAAAACCAATCAACAAGCAGTACCCGGTTCGGTCCTCAGCGACCAGCAGTGGAACGGGATCACCCAGGCAATTGCCGGACTAAATAAAGATCAGCTTACCTGGGTAAGTGGGTATCTGGCCGGTATGGCAGCAGGTCAGGGCGGCGCAACTGCAGTGCCTGGCGTTGCCGCTGCAGCGCCCGAGGCGGCTAACGATAATGTACTGACAATACTGTACGGTTCTCAGACCGGCAACTCGAAGCACCTGGCGCAGGCTTTTCAGGCGAAAGCGGAAGAAGCCGGATACACCAGTAAGCTGGTGAGCATGGCTGACTATAAGCCCAGAAGTATCAAAAACGAATCGCACCTGGCGGTGTTTGTCAGTACCCATGGTGAGGGTGATGCGCCGGATGATGCCATTGAACTGCACGAGTTCCTCGACAGCAAAAAAGCCCCCAAATTACCGTCGCTGAAATACGGTGTGTTAGGACTGGGTGATACCAGCTATGAATTTTTCTGCCAGACCGGTAAGGATTTTGATGCCCGGTTAGCCAAATTAGGTGGCACCGCAGTAGTGCCCCGCGCAGATTGTGATGTCGATTATGAAGCACAGGCTGAAGCCTGGACCGCTGAATTCATCAGTGCACTAAAAGACGACTTTGGTACAGGCAGTGCTGCCACTTCCGTGGCCGCGCAAACAGGTGCAGCCGCCCAGACACTGGGGGCGACTGCTACCTATACTAAAAAAGCGCCGTTTAAAGCAGAGCTGTTAGACGCACAAAAAATCACCGGCCGTGATT
>JBPEWW010000084.1:0-4105 GCA_052032275.1 Alteromonas sp.
AGTAGGCTACGTGCAGTAAAATTCCTAAGCCAATGCCAATACTGGTTAATAGCGCCACACGCCGGCCGTACGCAACACTGTGGCGTACCACAATGGCAAAGTCCGGTCCCGGGCTGGCTACCGCCACCAGGTGAACCAGAGCGATGGTAAGAAATTCTTCAAAATACGGAAACATGGTTACTGCTCAGATACTGTAAGTTGTTCAATGAATGAGTCGACATAGTCAGGCACCAGTGTCGACGCGGGCCCCTGGTATGAGGCTGAAAATAACGCGCCGCGCTCGCTGGCTTCCAGATTAAGCTCTACGGTGGCCGCACCGGCGTCGCGGGCTATCTGCACAAACCCTGCCGCCGGATAGACCTGGCCTGAAGTACCAATTGACACAAAAAAGTCAGCCTGTGACAGCGCCTCATAGATGGTGTCCATATACATAGGCATTTCACCGAACCAGACGATATCTGGTCGCAACTGACCTGGCCTCCCGCAACACGGGCAAGGGGTATAACCGTCAAAAGCCTGCTCCCACATATGACTGTCACCGGTATAGCTGCACCGCGCGGCCAGCAACCGGCCATGCATATGCAATACCCGCTCACTGCCCGCCCGCTCATGCAGGTTATCGACATTCTGTGTGACCAGTAAAAAGTTATCGGCTAAATGGCGCTCCAGGGTAGCCAGTGCCGTATGCGCAGCATTCGGGGAGACCGATGGCTGCTGAAGCTGCGCTCGCCTGGCATTGTAAAAACGGTAGACCAGCTCAGGGTTGCGGGCAAATCCGTCCGGCGTAGCCACATCTTCAATGCGGTGTGATTCCCACAGGCCGTTATTATCCCGAAATGTCTGCAAACCGGACTCGGCAGAGATCCCTGCCCCGGTTAACACCACAACCCGCGGCAGCGTGTTCATGCCAATTCGACCGGGTAGTCAGGGTTTGCCCCCCATTCGGCCCAGGAGCCATCGTACACACTCACCTGAGACGCCCCGCACAGTCTGGCCGCCAGTGCGACAATGCAGGCCGTGATCCCCGACCCACAGGTACATATAACTGGCTCGTCAAGGTTAACACCGGCCTCTTCGAACCGACGCTTAAGTGCATCAACCGGCAACAGCTGACCGTTTTCTATCAGGGTAGCGTAATGCAGGTTTGTGGCTCCCGGCATATGACCCGAACGCACGCCCTGCCGAGGTTCAGGCTCTGTACCGTTGAACCGCCCCGGACCACGGGCATCCACTACCTGCCGGCCGGCCTGAATAGCGCTTAATACCATAGGTGCCGATACAAACCAGCCCGCTTCCGGGGCGGCTTCATACATGCGCACTGGCGGATGGTCTACCTCCCCCGGTACCATCAGCAATTTTGCGGCCTGCCACGCCGGCACCCCGCCATTAAGAATGTTAACCCGGTCATGCCCCATGGCTTTTAGCATCCACCACACCCGCGGCGAACAAAACATACCGCGTGTGTCGTAGACGATAATATTTGACGATGCAGCGATTCCCAGACGCCCCAGATAGTTGGCCAGAGCCTGAGGAGCAGGCATCATATGCGGCGCTGCTGCCTGCTGATCGCTGCCCTCGCCGTCCAGGTCGAAATCAACCGAGCCCGGTAAGCGGTCTGCATCACGGGTATCCGGACTCCCCGTGCCCGGCTCGTCCAATAATGCCCGTAGCAGACAGACGGGCTGCTCCTCCAGCGCCTCGCGGACGGCGCTGGCAGATATCAGGGGTGAGTTCACATGCGATCCTTGGTTAACGGGCAATTATCAGCCTGAACAATGTCAGTATCATACGGTGTAGCGCCGTAAAAAAACAGTAGGCTCGCCCTGGTGCCTGTTAACACATACCAGGCTGTTTACTGTGGCCACTGGCTGGCGATATCCAGCACGATAGGTTTGATCCCTGCGACGATAAACTCAACGGCAATCACCATGATGATCAGTCCCATCAGGCGCATCATCACTTTGATGCCGGTATCCCCCAGTAACCTGATCAGCCCCCCGGCGAAGTACAGGATCCAATAGGTAACAAACAACACCAGAAAAATGGAGCCAAACAGCACCAGTTCGTAATTAATCGATACCGCGTCATCCATAAGTACAATGGCATTGGTTAGTGCGCCCGGCCCACATATCATGGGAATGGCCAGCGGCGTGACGGAGATATCCTCAACATAGGTTTTCACATCATCGTCACCGACTTTTATGCGTGACAGGCGCGCCTGCAACATATCCATGCCCATCAGCAGAAAGATAATGCCACCTACAATGCGAAAGCTGTTTACCGAGATATGAAAAAAAGAGAACAGCAGCTGGCCGGCCATTGCAAAGAGGGCAATGGTAATAAATGACACCAGGATGGCCTTCTGAGCGGTCCTCACCCGTTGCGCTGGAGTAAGATCAGCGGTGAGGGTCATAAACACCGGCATCACGCCCAGTGGGTTAATGAGAGTGAAAAACGAGGTAAAGCACAGCAGTGCAAAGGGCAATAGATCCTGCATGAAGTCCGACACGGTCCACGATGAAAAGCCGCGCATTCTAGCAAAGGTGCTGACAACCACCAGTCTTTGTCAGTCTGCGCGGCCCCACTTCATCAGGGCACTGCGTAAACTCCCCGTAACATTAGCGGATTAACTTATGCCACAGCCCATACTCATTGCTAATTTGACCGCGAGGAACACTAAGCACGATGAGTAAGCCGCCACACACAACGCTGGACACTATGGATGGCCAGGCGGCACTCACTATCAGCGGGGCTACCAATAACGCGGCACCTAACGGGATCAACAGGAAGCGCAGAACCCGGGCAGACTCGGCCATTGCGGTGACAATTACCGTCAATGCGAGTGCGCCCACCACGTGATCCACATGCGCCATGGTGCCATCCACGTTAAGAGTAAGCCGGGTACACATCAGCCATACCCCCACTGCAAGCCCCAGCGCCAGGTTCCAAGGCAGATTGACGCCACCTGCCACCATATCTTTGATTACGGTCCAGGCCGGGCGACGGAATTCCTGTGCCGTTGGCTCCTGCGGGCCATCGTCGGTATCGCCGGTAAAAAAGATCCGTAACAGCGGGCGGCCCGCTTTTTTGCGCCGGTAAAGAAACTCACTGGTGGCGACCAGCTCGTCCAGAGAATACGGGATCTGTATCAGCATCGCGGCGGCCGCAATCAGGCACAGCGTACACCAGGTCCCCAGTACCACAGGCTGAATGATAATAAAGAAAATAGATACGGCGCCCAGCGGCACAATCATGATGCCAAACAGCATGACCAGCCAGGGCATAGTGCGCCAGCGACGTACCGAGCCCATGATGCCAGTGATGATTTCCAGCGCGTAGGTCATGGCGCCCAGCCCGGCATCCGGTACCGGCCAGGCTTCGGACACTGACGATGTGATGATTTCTTCTGTGCCATTTTTCTGGTTACCCGGCGTACCCGTGAAAAACGGATCCCAGATCGCATCAATATGCCCGAGTTGATAGGCACACAGATAGCGGGAAATAAAAAAGCCGACAAATGCCAGAATAATGATTGGCATGCGCTGCACCCAGCCAGACGGGTTAAATGACCAGCCCGGTGGCGTATCCGGGCCGGTTTGTGCCGCCACTATACTGACCCCCGGCGTGGGTCTGGAGCACACCGCCAGACCGATGATCAGCATGCCCACTATGGTATCGTTGAGGTACGCCTGGGCGGTGGGCGCCCAAAATACCAGCGGGGCATTCAGTACCCACAGCCCGATGGCACCACATGCCCAGCGTGCCGCGCTAAGCTTCCAGGATAGCGACAGGCTGGCGAACACCAACAGCGCCACGCCGCTGGCAATATCACTGACAATCATAGACTGACTTTGATAACCGGTTAAAAACGGCGCGGTGATTAACCAGAACGCCAGCCCCATATTCAGAAAGTGCGCCCATAAAAAGTGATCATGCTGCTGTCGGAACTGCGCTATATGCCGGCTGCGGATCACTTCGGCGTTGACCTGTTTGTCGTCGGCAGCAGTGATCCAGTCGGGTGCAGTGATGCCGTTGTCGCTGTACCAGGTCGCAGGATCCTTAAGCAGGTTATCTACCAGCTTAGCCACGCCTTCGTGGATCCGGC
>JBPEWW010000085.1:0-4966 GCA_052032275.1 Alteromonas sp.
CCGCTGCCCTACCCTGAACGGGCGAAGTTATATCAGCAGGTCCCTGCGATGAACATTAACCTGCGTGAGTTTCATGCACTGCAACAGTGCGAAATCGGTACCCTGGTTGCAGAGCGCAACACAGCATTGGGTAAAACGCCGTTTCCGGCTCAGCGTCTTAGCTACGAAACACGCCTGCTGCATGCCATTGATGACTGTGCCGGGCTCCTGCAGGCCAGCCGCCCTGCGCTTGCACAAAAACTCAGTGAGTGGAAAGCGCAGAAGGCCGAGCAGCGCAAGCAGGTCTGGGCTAACCTCATCCAAACTGCCAAAGCAATGCGCCTGGCCATGTCGTTGCCCCGCGAACTTTTGCATGCTGAGCAAAATCGTGATGCCCGGGCGGCAGTAACGGCACTGGGGTTTCTCACGCAGACAAAAACTAATGACACCCTGTCACTCAGCGAACTGGAAACCCAGCTAAAACAAATTGAATCTGCACGTTTGCCGGCCCGGCTCTGGGCAACGCAACAGGTATTGGCAGACAGCCTGACCACGCTGACCCAACAGCTGACGCCATTACTTGCACGGGTAGACTGCCCTGCCGGTCGTGCCAGTGAGCAGGCACAAATACTCCGCAATGTGTTCTACCTGTATTTTATTGAACGTATTCAGCCAGTGGGCAGCAAGGTAAATGAACTGCAGTACCAGCTGCAACCCACCTTTACGCACTGGCAGGGCGACAGCCATTTACAGCCTGCCTTTAAAGCCTTCATCGCCGACCGGCTGAGTGGCTTTGCGCAATATCAACAGGCAGTCAGTGAGCATGTCAGTCTGTGGCAGCAGTTTCTTAAGCGCTGTAACCTGTCACCGGCTGCGCCTGCCGGTTGAGCCCGGCTCAGAGTATATTACCACCGGCTTCCGGATCCCTGGCTTCGGCGGCCTGCCGGCGGATATCATCGGTTTCGCTGGACACGTCGTCGGCGTCCGCGGCGCGCTCTACCGCGCTCACCGATGGCTTGTCAGCCGGCGTCACCGGCTCACTGACCTGGCTGTGCGGGGAAGCGGTGCCCTGACTGGTTTTATCATCCTGCAGCATATGCACGGCTATGCCCTGCGGGAAGATAATTTCCCGCGCGTCATCCGGCATGCTGATCCCCTGCTCTTCAAAGGCGGCAACCAGATCGCGCATGAGCACAGAGGCCATTTTCAGCACGCTGGTCTGCTCTACATTAATCCAAAAGTACACTTTCAGATTTAGCGTGGCCGACCCCAGGTTATCCACCAGCACCTGCGGTTCAGGGTCGGATAACACGTTGGGGTGTGCCTGCATAACAGAAAGTGCCAGTGCCTGGGCCGCTTTCGCGTTATTGTCATAGCCAATACCAATCACAAAGTGGCCGCGCATGCGCGGATTGGCAGTAAAATTTTTAATCACCCCTTTGTAAATGGTGGCGTTGGGAATTTGAATATGGTTGCCGTCAAAATCAACCAGGGTAGTTGCCCGTGATGTTACCTTTTGTACCACGCCCATAAAATCGTTTATCTGGACCACATCACCGATTCGGAAGGGCCGCTGGACGGTAAGCAACAAACTGGAGATAAAATTTTCCGCAATATCGCGAAAGGCAAAGCCGAGGATCAGGCCAATCACACCGGTTCCGCTGATTATCGCCACGGCAAACTCAGTCAGACCGGCAAGCTTTAAAAACAGGTAGGTGCCCAGCAGAATAATGACAATGCTGACACTGCGCCTGCTCACAGAGCGAATAAGGTCGCTTTTGGTGACGTAATCAAAGGGTCGCAATAGCAACCGGGCCAGCGGGGCGGCTAATAACACGGCGGCAATAAGGAGCAGCACGCCAACCCCGATTGCCGGTAACCGGGCGACCAGTTCCAGCCAAAAATCAGAAAATACTGACGTAAAGTCGCTGACGCTGGCGGTGCCATCGCCGGTATCTGCGCGTGTCGCGATATCCTGCTGCATGGTATTACGCTCCCTGTGCCCTGTTAACGGTTTAAAACCGATTGTTATGCGAATCCCTGGCCGACCAACACTGTAAGCTGCCGGTGACACCGAATCGCTGACCATGGCCCTGCAGCCAGGATGTCATGACCCGAAATAGCTGTAGTGTCTGCCGCAGGCTGGCATCACGCTACCCATAAGCAGGCCTGCCCAGCCTTTTTGTGTCTGTCACAGTAGCAGTACGTTCGCGGCGGGTAAAAAGTGCGCCTGCCGGGAATGGCAGGCGCCAATAAAGGACGTTAGTTGCTGCCCTTCAGGTAGCTGTCCAGGAAGGTGACATAGGCATTTTGCGCGGTGATGCGGTTGCTTTTTTTGCGGAATCCGTGCCCTTCATCCTCAAACAGCACATATTCCACTGGCACGCCATTGTCGCGCATGGCCGCCACCATCTCATCGCTTTCTACCTGTAGCACCCGGGGATCATTGGCGCCCTGAACCACCAGCACAGGACTTTTCACCTGATCAGCATGAAACAGCGGTGAAATCCGATAGAGACGTTCTTCGTCGGTCGCCGGGTCACCCATTTCTGCATACAAATACTCGCGGAAACTTTCCCACCAGGGCGGAATACTTTTTAAGGTACGGACCCAGTTGGTGACACCAAAAATATTGATTCCGGCTTCAAACTCGTCAGTGAAGGCCATTGCTGCCATGGTCAGATAGCCGCCATAACTGCCTCCCATCACACCAATTTTGTCACTGTGCACCCAGGGTAAGCTGGTCAGATAGCGTTTGCCATAAACGATATCCTGTAAGTCATCCTCGCCATGACGCTGGTCGTCCAGGTGGAAAAAGGTTTTGCCGTAGCCTGACGAGCCACGGTTATTCACCGCAAATACCGCGTAACCATGGTTCACCAAATGCTGAATGGTGGCCCGGTATCCGGTTCGCCACTGGCCGCCGGGGCCGCCATGAATCAGTACAAGGGCCGGTACCGGGTTCACCCGGTTAGCCTGGTGGGGTTTATACAAAAAACCAGGGATTTCCACACCATCGAAGCTGACGAAGCGGACCACCTCTGCGGTGACCAAATCTTCACGTTCAATTGCCGGATTAAGTGTGTGGGTCAGCTGCGTCAGGCCACCTGAAAGACGGTAGCTGTATAAATTAGCAGGCGCCGTGTCCGAGGTGAGATAAAACACCATGGTGGATTCATCGTCTGAAAACGAGACACCGGTTATGTTGCCCTGGGGAAAGTCAGGCATATTAATGGGTTCGCCGGTCTTTGTGTCGGTGACGGTGACGTTGGTGGTGCCGTCTGCATTTACCGATGAAACCAGATACCGGCCGGAGTCCGAGTAAGCATATTGCGTGACATTCCAGTCGGCGGCATACGCCAGGGATTTAGCGCCTGTGGCAATGTTGAATCGCCAGGCCTGGTCGAACTCAGCATTTTCATTGGACCCGTACACCAGCGCGCCTGAGTCAGGTGAAAAAGAGAACACCGTGTGACTGGCCGGCGAATCACCGTCGGTAACCAGGATTGATTTCGGTGTCGGATAGGTTAAATCCACTAAATACAGGTCGTCGTCAATATTACTGTGCGCTTCCACCACAGCCAGATACCGGCCATTCGGACTGACCGCCATCATGGTTAATGCCTGCGTATTTTCATAAATCAGACTGCGTGCGAAATTATCAGTGCGGTAGCGATACAAGTCGAACGTTTTAGGATCACGCTCGTTAGTTGCCACATAAAAGTGCCGGTTGTCTTCATCCCAGCCCATAAATCTGGCCTTCAGGTTTTCACCGGGCGTTAAATCACGGGCTTCGCCGTCAGGCAGTTGCACGTACAGATGGCTTAGCTCGTTACCGCCCTCATCTGCTGAGAATAAAAACCGCTGATCATTCGGAAACCAGCTTACCCCCCGATAGGCATCGTTGTCAGAAAATGTCAGCTGAGTGGGGCTGCTGCCATCCAGCGGGTACCGGTAAACATTATAAATACCGCTTTTGTCCGACGTCACCAGTACGGCTTGATTATCATGGCTGATATCATTACCGAAAACCGATTCATTGGTAAAAAATGTCTCTGCAGAATAGGTGGTTACATTGCGGGGCTGTTCAAGCACTATTTCCGGCTTGCTGGCCGTCTGGCAAGCGGTAAGTGTGAGCAGCACGGCACCCATGGCGAACAATCGCATCTTTCTCTCCCTGATTGGTAAAATTATTCGTATACCAGATTAGTCATGCTGGCAAAAAAATGCACCCGAAAATGTCACTATTGTGTAAATTAGCGTTTCTGCACAGCCAATTGCGATCCACTTAGCCGCTCCTGCATATAGATAACAGGGAACCTTTCAGTAATTGCTGGTTTCTTATGATGGCGGCCACACGGGTTCAGCGACAAGTGCTCTGGCATGCCAGAGTGAATACTGCAACAAGAGGAGCCGGTATGAACGAAGAAGCTCACGTAGCAATGGAAGAAGCCAGCGAAGTATTAGCGTTCTGGTTCGATGAGCTTAACGAACAGGACTGGTTCGCTCAGCACGACACCATTGATAAAATGATCGCCTCCCGTTTTGGCAATCTGCTTCACAGTGCCGCGCGTTGTGAGTTATGGCCCTGGCGCGCCACGCCACATGGCAGGCTGGCCGAAATCATTGTGCTTGACCAGTTTTCACGCAATGTGTATCGCCATACCGCCCGGGCGTTTGCCCAGGATGCGATGGCGTTATGCCTGGCCCAGGAAGCAGTAAGCAGCAATGCAGATCAAGCCATGACACCCCAGGAACGGGCGTTTTTATACATGCCGTTTATGCACAGCGAATCGCTGGCGGTTCATGAGGTGGCCATAGAACTGTTTGCCGGCGAAGGCCTCGAAACCCACCTTCGTTATGAGCGGGAGCATCATAGTATACTGGTTCAATTTGGCCGCTACCCGAGCCGTAATGAAGCGCTTGGCAGAACGTCCACCCCCGCCGAGCGCGCCTGGCTTGCTGAGCAAACCCGTTAGCAGGCCGG
>JBPEWW010000086.1:0-1819 GCA_052032275.1 Alteromonas sp.
CGATGATCCAGTGCCCGCTTTGCCACAATACCTGCAGGTCGAGCTGCATGCCGACGGTGACAAAAAACAGCCCCATAAGAATATCCCGAAAGGGCCGGATGTCGGCTTCCAGCTGGTACCGGTACTGGCTCTCCCCAAGCATCATTCCGGCCAGAAAGGCGCCCAGCGCCATAGACAGGCCAGACACATAGGTCAGCCCGGCGGCCAGCAGTGAAACCAGGATTGTCGTGAGTACAAACAGCTCGTCGGTCCGGGTACGGGCCACTTCCCGAAAGACCCATGGCAAGATCCACTTGCCAATGGAGAGCAATAACGCAATGACCAACACACCTTTGAGCAACGCCCCGGCCAGCAGGCTCACCACACTGATATCTTCAGGCCCGGACAGCAGCGGAATAGCAATCAGAAAGGGCACCACGGCCAGATCCTGGAATAACAGGATACTGATGGCCAGCTGCGTGCGCCGGTTATTAAGAATGCCGCTCTCTGTTACCTGCTTAATGACGATGGCGGTGGAGCTCAGTGCGATAGCGCCGCCAATTACGATAGAGGCAGCCAGCGACATACCTAACAGCCAGTATGGCAGCAGCGAAAATACCAGCGTGGTAAGCACCATTTGTCCCAGTCCCACCCCGAATACCAGGCTGCGCATGGCCATCAGTTTGGGTAATGAAAACTCCAGCCCTAGCGAAAACAATAAAAATACAATGCCAATTTCAGCCAGCAGGTGCATTTCTTCGGGGTGTGTGAACAGTGAAAGTAATTGCGGTCCGGCCAGCACACCGGCAAACAGGTAAGCCAGAATAGGGGGCAGGTGAAAGCGCTTAAACAGCCCTACACATATGACTGCCAGCAGCATGAGTACGACTATTTGAACAAAACCACTTCCTATCACACGCTCTCCTTTAATTGCGGGCACACATATTGCTTTACTCAGTTGTTCAGGCGCGATGTGTCAATTAATCAGCACCTCTCGTGGCCACCGGCAACCATGTTGAATTTGAGCTAACACTAGGGGTACGACCATGGATTTCACTACTACTATCTACGATAGCACAGTCCATGACAATTATTATGCACCGGCCGATGCCGGTTCCCCTATCCCGGCAACTCAGCTCAATGGATTTATCAACCAGTTGCTGTCCACCATTGATATCGATACCCTGGCGGCCGTGTATTTCAGGCAGCTTAGCCAGATAACCGGCGTGGCCGGTTTGTGTATTACCGAGTATGCCAGACAGCTGGTGTTCGGCGACCTCTCCCGTGATCGCAATATCGGCATAGATCTGCCTTTGGTAGGCAGTCTGTCCGGCTTACCCGACCAGCCAAAGAGTGTGTATTACACCTTTGCTAAAGAGCCAGGTCCCACGGTCAGAGCCAGGCTGGCCCAGCTTCATCAATTGTTTACCCCCCAGCTACGGCATGCGGTGGAATATGCCCGCCTCAGAACCCTGGCGACGAAGGATTCCCTGACCGGGCTTGGCAACCGTAATGGCTTTAATGATGCCTACTCGCGGCTGATCTGCCGTGCGCAGCGGCACATGCAGTCCTTTGGGTTGCTGGTTATTGATCTGGATAATTTTAAAGCCATCAATGACTCGCTGGGTCATCGCGTGGGCGACAGTGTGCTGATGGATGTAGCCAGCCAGATATCCCAGTCACTGCGAGGGGAAGATGAAGCGTTCCGCTTTGGTGGCGATGAATTTTGTTGTTTACTGGACTGCCAGAGTGGTGAACACTTAAAAGCCGCCGCCATTCGTTTGCGCACCCGTATCCGCTCTTCTGCCTTACTCAGTCGCCACACGGTGACCGTGAGTGT
>JBPEWW010000087.1:0-3073 GCA_052032275.1 Alteromonas sp.
TCACGCTTTTCTGACTCAGTGGTAAACATGTTCTCGGCATATTTATCCCAGTGACCAGATTTTTCCCATAATGAACGGTCCATCATGAGCGGCCCTTTCACCTCGTCGTAGTGGTATTCGCGCAGTTTCTGACGAACGAACTTTTCCAGTTCGGTATAGATTGACCAGCCATCGTTATGCCAGAACACCATGCCCGGCGCTTCTTCCTGCCAGTGAAACAGATCCAGCGACTTACCAATCTTACGGTGATCGCGCTTTTCCGCTTCTTCAAGACGGTTCAGGTACGCTTTCAACTGTTTTTTGTCTGCCCATGCGGTGCCATAGATACGCTGCAGCATTTTATTTTCGCTGTCACCACGCCAGTAAGCACCGGCCACTTTCATCAGCTTAAAGTGGTGGCAGAACTTCATGTTCGGTACATGCGGCCCGCGACACATATCAATGTATTCTTCATGATGGTACAGCCCTGGCTGGTCATCCTGGCTGATATTTTCATCCAGAATTTCAACCTTGTAAGGCTCATGACGGGTGACAAAGGTATCCCGCGCTTGCTGCCAGCTGACTTTTTTCTTCACCACATCATAGTTGGTCTTCGCCAGCTCAAGCATGCGTTTTTCAAGTTTTTGCAGGTCATCCTGTGTCAGGCTGTGGTCCATATCGACGTCATAATAGAACCCGTTGTCGATCGTTGGCCCGATGGCCATTTTAGCATCAGGCCAAAGCTGCTTAATGGCGTGACCAATCAGGTGCGCGCAGCTGTGACGGATAATTTCCAGGCCTTCCTCGTCCCGGGCGGTAATGATTTGCAACGCCGCGTCATGTTCGATGCGATCGACGGCATCTACCAGGTCACCGTTTACTTTGCCGGCGATAGTGGCTTTGGCGAGACCCGGGCCAATGTCAGCTGCCACGTCCAGAACAGAGACGGCATGGTCGAAAGCACGTTGGCTTCCGTCAGGAAGAGTAATTACAGGCATGTTATTTCCTTGACAGTGGTGACGCCTACTCTGCGCCACTTGTGTATAGTGTCTAAAACGAAAAAGACACCTGACGGTGTCCATGGCGGTGAAGGCAATACCAGTGCCTTTCACCGGCTTGGGATTATAACGGCTATACAGTGACTTGCAACGCTGGCAAGCGGTTTCCCGGCGAAATTACCGGCCGGCGCGCCTGCTTTACTGCAACTTTGCCTCCTCAGCACCCAATGACCGCGCTCATCATTTGTCGCCCTGTCCGCCAGCAAGCTGCGCGCCGAGCAGGCTTCACCGGCAGTGAACATGGCCGGCTTTTTTTCCTGGCGCAGTCCATATTGGACTCGCAAAGCCACTATTTTTGACCATACTTCAGGTGTCAGGGTAACGAAAAATAATGGCTATGTGGCATTTCATAAGCGATCACATCTCCCGAGCAACCGACTCGCTGTTCGTGTGCCAAAGCAGCCAGCCTGCCCATGGTGGGGATACCCACCAGTGCTATATTCTGCGCGATGACCGTCGCCGATATTTTGTCAAAGTCCGCGCCAATGATGGCAGCTGCCCGCTACTGGCCGAAAAAGAAGGCCTGGCGGCCCTTGCGCAAACCAACACCGTACGCACCCCCACCGTCATTTGTCATGGCGTGACAGATGAACGGCCGACAGCGCATGAATACCTGGTCCTGCAGCATGTCAGGTTCAGGCCCTGCGAACCCGACGACTATTATACGCTGGGTGAGCAGCTTGCCGCCCTGCACAGTCTGGCTGGGTACCCCGAATTTGGCTGGCACCAGGACAACTTTATCGGCGCCAGCGTGCAATATAACGGCTGGCACGCTAACTGGGCCCAGTTTTATACTGAACAGCGGATTGCCAGCATGCTTGAACGGCTGGCGGCAGCGGGAACTACGTTTCGGCAAACCGATGCCTTGCTCACCCGCATTCAGCAGTTACTTGCCTCTCACACGGTAAGCCCCGCGCTGTTGCACGGTGATCTGTGGTCAGGCAACGTGGGGTGCTGCCACCATGGCCCCTTGGTATTCGACCCGGCAGTGTCAGTGGGCGATCGCGAAGCAGATCTGGCCATGACCCGGCTGTTTGGCGGCTTTCCACCGGCATTTTATGACGGCTATGCGGCCAGCTACCCGTTGCCGTCAGGTGCAGCCGAACGCGAGCCGGTCTATCAGCTCTATCATATCCTCAATCATGCATTGCTATTCGGTGACCCCTATTGGTCTCAGGCAAAATCTGTCATGATCAGCCTTATTCAACACAAGCAGTGACAGGTTTATGTCAGAAACGGCAGTTGCGCTGGTTACCGGCGCCGCAAAACGCATTGGCGCGGTTATCGCCAAAACCCTGCATCAGTCCGGTTACCGGGTGATTATTCATTATGGCCAGTCGGCGCGTGAGGCAGACACGCTGGCACGGACGCTCAATAGCGTGCGGGCAGACTCAGCCGTCGCCCTGCAGGCAGATCTGTGCGACATGCAGGATGTAGCCCGGCTGGCCCGGGAGGCACAACAGCACTGGGGGCAGGTGGATGTACTGGTAAATAATGCCTCTGCATTTTTTCCCACGCCGGTCGGTGACATTACTGAGCACCAGTGGCAGGCACTGGTCGGCAGCAATGTCCAGGGCCCTTTGTTTCTGAGCCAGGCGCTGACTCCGGCACTGCGTGAACGTCAGGGCAACATTATTAATCTGGTGGATATGCATATTCACCGCCCGCTACCCGCCCATAGCGTGTACTGCCTGGCCAAAAGTGCGCTTGCCAGCCTCACCCGCTCGCTGGCAAGCGAACTGGCGCCCGCTGTCAGGGTAAACGGCGTGGGCCCTGGCGCCATTTTGTGGCCGGAACGTGAAATGTCTGACAGTGAACGGGACACGCTACTGAGCAGCATTCCTTTGCAACGGCTGGGTACGCCTGACGATATTGCCCAGGCCGTCAGCTTTCTGCTAAGCGCTCCCTACATTACCGGGCAAATCCTTTACGTGGATGGCGGACGCAGTGTACACACTCATGCCACCGCGTAGCCTGCCTGCCAGCCTGCTGCTGGTAATTACTTTATTCGTCGCCGGCTGTGGCAAGGCACCGGT
>JBPEWW010000088.1:0-5689 GCA_052032275.1 Alteromonas sp.
AGGCTATGTTCAGGCCGGTAAGCATGTTATGTCCGGATAACATAGAGTTAGGCCAAAACTCACCTATACTTGGTCAGCAGGCCGTGGGATACGATTATCCGGGCTTAAGGTGGTGCGAGGATATTTACTTGGATTGCATAAAAATGTCAAAAATAACCATTATCATCTGTTTTTATGACTAAGTATTCAAAAGCACCTGTGCTCCAGTTGTTTTTTCGCAGGCGCCATGATACTTATCTACAGCACTCAAAACCGGGAGGAATAAAATGGGAGCTGAGTCAGTGAGTAGTCAGCTAGCTGAAGCTGGAACGTTAATGCTTGCCGGAATGGTATTTGTTTTTGCCTTTCTTAGTATGCTGATCGGAGCCATTACGCTTATTGCAAAGTTCTGTGAGGCATTCCCCGGGGCGCCTGAGCCAGCCACTGCGCCCAGAGCAAACGCCAAACGCCCGGCATCCTCCCCGGACAAACCACAGCAAGACGCGAAGGTGATTGCGGCTATCAGTGCCGCCATCCATATGCACCGCAAATCTAATCACGACAAATAAGCACAGGAGTGACCATGTCTAAGCCTTTGGCAATTACCGAGCTGGTGTTGCGTGATGCACACCAGTCATTGCTCGCCACCCGTATGCGTACAGAAGATATGCTGCCCATTGCAGAAAAACTGGATAAGGCCGGGTTCTGGTCTGTGGAGTCGTGGGGCGGTGCGACATTTGACAGTTGCATTCGCTATCTGGGGGAAGATCCATGGGAGCGGATCCGCAAGCTGAAAGCGGCCATGCCCAATACCCGACAACAAATGCTGCTGCGTGGTCAGAACTTGCTGGGTTATCGGCATTATGCCGATGACGTGGTCACCCGTTTTGTCGATCGTGCCCATGAAAACGGGGTCGATGTATTCCGTATTTTTGATGCCATGAATGACGTGCGAAACCTGCAAACCGCGGTGAAAGCAGCGGTCGACTGCGGCGCCCATGCACAGGGCACGATTTCCTATACAGTAAGCCCGGTACATAAATTGTCGCTGTGGCTGGATATGGCCAAACAACTGGAAGACATGGGTGTCCACTCCATTTGCATTAAGGACATGGCCGGCCTGCTGAAACCCTATGAGTGCGAGGCGTTAATTTCAGGGCTGAAAGAGACCGTGTCAGTGCCGATTGCTATGCAGTGCCATGCCACCACTGGGTTGTCTACCGCCACGTACCAGAAAGCCATCGATGCGGGTATCGATATGCTGGACACCGCCATATCATCGATGAGTATGACTTATGGTCATACGGCGACAGAAACTATCGCAGCCATTGTTGAAGGCACTGAGCGGGATACTGGCCTGGCGCTGCCGGAGCTGGAAGAGATTGCCAGCTACTTTAGAACGGTGCGGAAAAAGTATGCCCGCTTCGAAGGCAGCCTTAAAGGGGTGGATGCGCGGATCCTGATGGCGCAGGTGCCCGGCGGCATGCTTACTAACATGGAAAATCAGCTCAAAGAGCAAAATGCCCAGGATAAGTTCGATGAAGTGTTAAAGGAAATTCCCCGGGTACGCGAAGATTTAGGTTTTATCCCGCTGGTTACGCCCACGTCACAAATCGTTGGCACTCAGGCAGTACTCAATGTGCTGAGTGGCGAACGTTACAAAAGTATCACCAAAGAAACGGCGGGCGTACTGAAAGGCGAATACGGGGCCACGGCCGCACCGGTGAACGAATCGCTGCAGGCCCGGGTACTGGATGGCAGCGAGCCAGTCACCTGTCGGCCGGCGGATAACATTGAACCTGAAATGGATAAGCTGTCCGACGAACTCGACTCACTGGCTGCGGAAAAGTCACTGACGCTGGCGGACAATAAAATTGATGATGTCCTCACTTACGCGCTGTTTCCGCAAATTGGTCTGAAGTTTCTGGAAAACCGCGGTAACCCGGATGCGTTTGAACCGGCCCCGGATGTCGATACTGCCGACAGTGCACAAGCGGCACCACAGGCCCCAGCCAAAGCCGCTCCGGCCGCTGCCAGCCGTTATGATGTAAGTGTGGATGGCAAGGTGTATCAGGTGGAAGTGGGCGAGTCCGGCACGCTGTCCAGTGTCACTCCGGCTGAGTCTAACCAGTCTCAGCAAGCCGCTGACAGCGCCCCTGCACCAGCCGCCGAAGGCGAGGGCGAGCAAATTGACGCGCCATTGTCTGGCAATGTATTTAAAGTGCTGGTAAGCGAAGGTGATACGGTGGCCGACGGCGATGTCGTGATGATTCTGGAAGCCATGAAAATGGAGACTGAGATCCGCAGTGCCCACGCCGGCACCATCGCCAGCGTGATGGTCAGCGAGGGTGACTCGGTTGCCAGTGGCCAGCCCCTGATCGCATTGAGGTAAGTTCATGGAGAAGCTGAGTATTTTATGGGACAGCACCGCCCTGGCGCATTTTCAGCCAGGGCAACTGGTGATGATGGCGGTAGGGTGTTTGCTGCTGTATCTGGCCATTGTGAAGAAGTTTGAGCCACTGTTGCTGCTACCCATAGGGTTTGGTGCCCTGCTTACCAATATCCCGCTGGCCGGCTTTTCAGAGGCTGGCGGGTTGCTGCATTACGTCTACACAGTAGGCATTGATACCGGCGTGTTCCCGCTGCTCATTTTTATGGGGGTAGGGGCCATGACCGATTTCGGTGCATTAATCGCCAACCCTAAAATGTTGTTGCTGGGGGCGGCGGCGCAGTTTGGTATTTTCGCCACCCTGTTTGGGGCAATTGCGCTGAATGCGGTGCCTGGTTTTGAATTTTCGTTACAGGATGCCAGTGCCATCGCCATCATCGGCGGCGCAGATGGCCCCACGGCCATTTTCCTGGCCTCACGGCTGGCACCGGATCTACTCGGTGCGATTGCGGTTGCAGCCTATTCGTACATGGCGCTGGTGCCTATTATCCAGCCGCCCATTATGAAAGCGCTGACCACGCCGGAAGAGCGTCAGATTAAAATGGCCCAGTTGCGTCCGGTATCACGCCGTGAAAAAGTTATATTCCCCCTGGCGGTGTTATTACTCACTATCTTGTTTTTGCCAGCAGCCACACCGTTGGTGGGCATGTTCTGCCTGGGTAACCTGATGCGTGAATGCGGCGTGGTCGAACGGCTGAATAAAACGGCACAGAATGAGCTTATCAATATCGTCACCATCTTCCTGGGGCTCGCAGTGGGCTCTAAACTGTCAGCAGATAAATTCCTGACGGTGGAAACGCTGGGCATACTGGCACTGGGCGCAGTGGCATTTGGCATCGGTACCGCCACCGGTGTGTTGATGGCCAAGCTGATGAGCCGGCTTACCGGCGGTGCGGTCAATCCGCTGATTGGGGCAGCGGGGGTGTCCGCAGTGCCTATGGCCGCCCGGGTAGTCAACAAAGTGGGCTTGCAGGCCAATCCGCACAATTTCCTGCTGATGCACGCCATGGGGCCAAATGTAGCCGGGGTGCTGGGCTCTGCAGTGGCCGCCGGTATTCTGCTGGCGCTGGTGGGCTAACGCAGGGTTTGCTGCGGTACCAGCGACTGGTAGGCCATAATCAGTTTCTTGGTCAGTTCATGCTGAGGCCATCGGAAGATGGTCTCAGTTTTTCCCGACTCAACAATCTGGCCGTTTTCCATCACCACAATGCGGTCGGCAATGTGCCGCACAATACCCAGGTTATGGGAGATAAATACGAACGCCAGTCCCATTTCTTTTTGTAGTTTCAGGATCAGGTTCACGGTTTGCGAACGGATGGAAGGATCCAGTGCGGCAAATGGCTCGTCAGCCACCAGTACTTTTGGCTGCAGCATAATGGAGCGGGCCAGTGCGACCCGTTGCTGCTGTCCGTCGGAGAGCATATGCCGATAATAGTAATAGTGTTCCCGCAATAAGCCGACCTTAAACAGAGTCTCTTCAATAATGGCCTTACGTTTGGCTTCCGGCAGGCGTGTATTCAGGCGTAACGGTTCATCAAGGATGCGGCCCACCGGAATAGCCGGGTTCATCGCCTCACTGCTGTGCTGAAATATCATGCGGATATCGTGGGTACGGGACTGGGTCTTGGTCGACGACTTATACCGCGCATTGTACTTTTCGTTGTTCAGAAAAATTTCGCCTTCATCAGCCGCCAGGGCGCCCACCAGTAGTTTCGCCAGCAAAGATTTCCCGGCGCGATTTTCACCAATGATGGCAATGGTTTCACCGCGCTGTACGTTAAAGTCGATGGGCCCCAGCCTGAACAGTTCGGGACGTTTAAGCCAGCGTTTTTCGTCACTGTGCCTGAACAGTAAGCCCTTTACCTGCATAACGTCGGTCATAACTTCTCCATATGCAGCGGAAAGTGGCAGTTGTAGGTGTGATCGTGGATCCGCCGTTGCACCGGCGTGACCACACAATCGCGCTGGGCACGGGGGCAGCGTGGGCCGAGACGGCAGCCTATCGGCATATGCTGTAACGGCGGGATGGTGCCCTCCAGCGTGGGTAAGGTCGACTTAGGCGGCAGGTTAGTCCGAAAGCTGGGGGCACTGTCCAGCAATGCTTTGGTGTACGGATGTAACGGGCGCTTACGAATATGCTTCATCTTGCCAGATTCAACGGTTTGCCCGGCATACAGTACGGTCATGGTATGCGACATACTGGCAATGGCCAGCAGATCATGACTGACAAACAAAATTGACAGTGACTTGGTCTGATTGAGCCGCGTAAACAGCTTAAGCACCTGCGTTTTGGTGGTGGTTTCCATCCCTCTGGTCGGGTCGTCCGCTATCAGCAGCTTCGGCTGCGAGACCAGCGCCATGGCAATCATAAACTTCTGACAAATATCGGTGGGGACCTGGTGAGGGTATGCACTTAAATAATGCCGGTGGTGTTTAATGCCCACTTTATGGACTGCACCTACTGCAATTTTGCGCCGGTGCTGGCTCCGCTGCCAGAACCAGGTCCCCCGGATAAATTCATCCGGAATACTTTCTTCCAGCTGCTGTCCCAGAGTGGCGGAGGGATCCAGCGCTGAGACAGGGTTCTGAAATACCACCGCGATGTCACGGCGCATTACCTGTCGGCGCTGTTCGGTGGACATGCTCAGCAGGCTTTCGCCGCGCCAGCTTAAGCGGTCTGCGGTCATACGCCATTGCGGCGGCAAGGCACCGGAGATGGCAGAGACAATCAGGCTTTTTCCAGAGCCTGATTCACCCACCAACGCCCGGATTTCACCACTGCTCACAGTAAGGTTCACTTTATCCAGCGCTTTTACCCGGGTCTGGCCGGTATCTATTTCCAGCGTGAGATTTTTGATATCCAGCAGTGCCATTGGCGAGCTATACCCTTAGTGATGCCGGCGGTGCATACCGTGCGCGGCAATTTATGCATTGAGTCGTATCAGGCAACCGTGCCTTGTCTGGTGCGTTCACCACGTTATATTGATGCAGTTTGCCCTAGTTTCGAAGGCGCCGCAATTCTGCCGCTGGCGGTGGATGACGCTATCGTACCAGGCGCTTTCGTAACGCTGAGCGCAACCCGTCACCCACAATATTGATTGCCAGGACCATTAAAAATATGGTCAGTCCCGGCAGCGCAACATTCCAGGGGGCGAGATACGCCACGTCCAGCCCATCTGCCAGAATTGCACCTAATTCAGGAAGCGGGGGCTGCGCCCCGAGGTTCAGAAACCCCAGCGCGGAAATATCAATCACTGCAAT
>JBPEWW010000089.1:0-2332 GCA_052032275.1 Alteromonas sp.
TAGTCAATGGCCAGCTGACGGGCCTCCGGCGGGGGCAGCGACCGGTCACTGGCCTGTTCAAATACCCGGGCGAGGATATCGATGCTGGCTTTTGGTCCCGCATCATAGAAGAGCTCAGCCACGTGGGGGTTGTTAGTGGCCTCAGTAATGACCACCCGGTACATGGCGATAACCTGCGGGTCGTGAAACAGACGCATAAACTGCACGCCCACCCGTTGCAGACAGTCCCGCAGCGGTAACGCGCAGGCATGATCATCGGCGAGGCGCGAGGGGTCAAGCTCGTAGGAGCGGCATTTGGCCTCGATGGCGGCCACATACAAGGCGTCTTTGCTGTCAAAATGCGAGTAAACGGTCTGTTTAGAAACCCCGGAGTGACGCGCGACCTTATCCATTGACGTGCCAGAAAAGCCTTCCTGCAGAAACAATTCACTGGCCGCCAGTAAAATCTGCTGGCGCTTTTGTTCGCTTTTGGGGCGACCTACCCGGGCCGGAATGACTTTTGACACGACAAATACCTGCTGAAAACTTTAATTATCAAACTAGACGGTCTAGTATTTATAAATTAGCATACTGCCCCAACAAGTAAATGTACAGCAGGCGAATAAATACAGTACGACAGGCCGCCCGCGTCTGGCTGGCGATGGCCGATGTCGTTCAGGACAAATAACATGGTAAAACGCGCGATATCTTCCCGGCGCTTCTGGCCGGCACAAAAATCAGGACAGCTCTGGCTGAGCCTTACCAGTACCTTCGTGGCGCTCGTCGTGCTGCTGATGTCGGCCGGCAACGGGCAGGCAGTCACTGACAGCCCCGGCGACAAGCTTGCACAGGTGACAACCCAGCAACTGCACCTGCAGGACGGGTTCACAATGCCAGTGCCGGTATACGGCCTGGTGGAGTCGCCGCAACAGACCGATATTGCCTTTGAGCGCGGTGGCCAGTTGGCTGACCTCGTTGTTGAGGAAGGTGACGAGGTCACGGCCGGTCAGACGCTTGCCACCTTAGATGTCGCGCGCCTGAATGCCCGGCAAGCAGAATTGCAGGCCACCCTGGACAGGGCCAGCGCCGATGCCAGGCTGGCAGAGCTGACCGTGGAACGGCTGCGTTCTTTAGCGGCGCAGCAGGTGGAATCCGCGCAACGCCTGGATGAAGCCAACACCCGCCTGGCGGCCAGTCGCGCCCAGGTGGCAGAGGTGCAGGCGGCGTTACAGTCGTTGCAGGTAGAACAGCGTAAGTCGCGTCTGACAGCGCCGTTTGCCGGGACCCTGACCGCCCGCTACACCGACAGGGGGGCCGTGGTAGCGGCAGGTCAGCCGGTGTTGCGGCTAAGCAGCCGTGAGGCACTGCAGGTACGCTTTGCGTTACCTGCCGACACCGCCCTTGCTGCAGCGCCTGGCACCACACTGCGGGTCAGGGTGAATGAGGCGGTAGTGGATGCCACCGTGACCCAGCGTCTGGCCACCCGCGCCCGTACCACCCGCACTGTCGATATTCTCGTGGCATTACCGGAAAATGCCGGTGCTATGCCCGGAGATATGGTGAGTATGCTGGCCACCACCGAGCGCAGCGAACGCGGCGCCTGGGTGCCGGTGAGTGCGCTTAGCAATGGTCTGCGCGGATTATGGCGGCTGTTTGTTGTCAGTCAGCAGGCCTCACAGCCGATGCAGCTGGAAGCCCGCACCGTGGAAGTGCTGTACACAGACGGGGAGCGCGCGTTCATCCGCGGCGCCGTGGCCGACGGTGACGAGTTTGTTACTCAGGGCACCCACCGCCTGGCGCCTGGTCAGTCAGTGTCGGTGACCAGGGCGCCGACGCCGGTAGCAGGTCGCTGATATGACTAACCCAGCCAATCCTGACCGCGGGCCGTGGTATACGGTATTCTACCGACGCGGACACTTACTGGCCCTGAGCCTGCTCATTGTGCTGGTGGCCGGGCTCTCCGCCTTGTCGACCTTGCCCCGGCTTGAAGATCCGCGCATCGATACCCGTAATGCACTGGTGATCACCCAGTACCCCGGCGCCTCGGCAGAACGGGTAGAGGCGCTGGTCACCGATGTACTGGAAGACCGCTTGCGTGAAATCTATGAAATTAAAGAGATCCGTTCGACCTCGCGGGCCGGAATCTCGATCATCACCCTGGAAACCCAGAACTGGATTGATAACACCCGCAACGACGCATTATTCAGCGAGATCCGCGATACCCTGAGCGCCGCCGCCAGTGCCTTCCCGGCCGGGGTGGCCGCGCCCGTGTTTGATGAAAAGCGCGGCGCCACAGCATTTACGCTACTGCTGTCGCTCACCCCCGCTTACCCTGACACCACCCCCATCACCG
>JBPEWW010000009.1:0-6861 GCA_052032275.1 Alteromonas sp.
ATTGAATAACCGGCTTCATTTCAGGTTGCGCCATTAGCGCATCATCATTCAACAGCGCATCGATTCGCCAGCTGAGCACTTCTCGCCGGTACGGTGACTGACGGGGCACGATATCCGGTCCCAGCACGGCCCTGGCGGTATCCCACATAAAGCGCACCGGTAACGGAAAGGCCAGATTCATGGCCACACCTCGCTGGCGCGCCAGCTCCATATTCAGCCAGTGCTGCATACCCGGACTTTCAACCAAGATAGTGGTGGGTGTCAGCACCTGTCCGGGTTGCTGCTTAAGCAGTGCGCCTAGCAAAAAACTGAGGTGTTCAAGTTTGTTCGAGGGATAAAGGGCGAGCAATGTCAGTAACGTCCTGTTTGCGTACTTTTTTGCTATGTTACGGGATTCTCAGGACAGCATCTACAGCATAAGAACGAGGAGTCCCCACTGAGCAGGATGCGCAGACACCTTACAAAGAAAAAACCGCACCGGCTTCAGGACACGAAAACCGGTACGGAAAAGGTTACAGGTCAGAATACGACAACCCGACCAAGGTTTTGCCTGGCACCCTGGTAGGTTAACGCCGTGTTCCGGCACAGTTAACACCTTGGATACTGCACACTTGATGCCAACCGTTTTCATTTCGACTCAAATTCACTTTCACATAAATATCAATACCTTAACAATAAATGTAAAATCAGTACCTGGACTCCTGTCACTCAAAACAGTGCATGTGCACCACTACAAGGCAGCGGGCTCCTGGTGACGGCACAATAGGAACTTTCCCCCTCCTCTTCGATTCGCTACAATTCGTCTTTTCAGTCATTCCGGCTGGTTATGCCGGCGCGATACCAGGAATCACCATGCTTACCCAACAGCAATTAGCCACCATGCTGGCGCTGCAAAATAAAATGAACACCAAAGTGAACCCTCAATGGCTGACTGCCGGATACGGCTTTTTACGTGCCGCCATGGTGGAGTCCGTCGAGGCAATCGAACACCACGGCTGGAAGTGGTGGAAATCACAACAGAAGGATCTTCCTCAACTGCAAATGGAAATGGTGGACATCTGGCACTTTGCGCTCTCTGCCTGCATTATTGATTATCATGGCGACGTACCTGCCACGGCGTCTGCCCTTGCCGCCCAACTTGCCCAGGCCCACAGCCACGTGCAATTTGATGGTCAGGATTATTACCCTGAACAACAGTCTCTGCTGGAAAACCTGGAACTGATGACCGGCTTGTGCGCGGCTAAGCGCTTCAGCGTGCCACTGTTTATGCATATTGTCAGTCAGTGTGAAATGACCGGGGAGTCGTTATATCAGCAATACGTGGGCAAAAATATCCTGAACTTTTTCCGCCAGGATCACGGCTATAAAGATGGCAGTTACCACAAGCTATGGGACGGACGGGAAGACAACGAGCATCTGGTGGAAGTACTGGCTGAACTGGATATTACTGCCAGCGACTATAGCGAACAGGTTTATCAGGGGCTGAAGGCCCGCTACCCGCAGGCATGATCCGCTTTCCACACTCGCGCTACCGGGTGTAATCAGCGGCCACCTGTTTATATTCCTGACACGCTGGGGTTTGCATATTTGCCGATTTCAGCGACTCACAACTTTGCTCGAGCATCGAATTGACACAGGCCATGGCGGGTTCCACCAGCCGGGTATGCCCTTCGATACGACTCACATCAAGGACAGAATCACACATGCGGTTGACGGTCTCTTCGATCATTTGCCGCATTTCTGGCTTCAGGCTGGTGGTGTTGCGCATTTCCTGCAACGTGCAACCTTTCATTTTCTCGCATAACTGGCTCAGCGCGTTATTCAGCGGAAACGCCCCGTTCGCCGTGACGGGTGCACAAATGAACAACAGTAATATGACAGACAGCTGCGTGGACGCTTGCATAACGCTTCCTTAAGCCATGGTGTATTGTGAGTATAGAAGACCATGGATAGCCTGCAAACTGGCCACTCGGCGCCGTATAACGAAGGAATCTGGTGCCGGCTCCTCGCCGGTTATGCACTGGACTGACGCTGATGGGGAGCGGTGTTGGAGGCAAACGGTGACTGGCTGATAACCAGCCATTGTCATACTGGCGGCGCTTCTGACAGAGCGCCCCCCGTGTCTCAGCTATCAGGCCACGCGCACTACGGGCGCCGTGTACTGGGCGTGAATTACATCGTCATAGCGGTCTTCGAGAATATGCCGCTTCACTTTCAGGGTGGGCGTTAACAGATCATTCTCAATAGTCCATTCCGACTGCATCATGATGACGTGATCGAGCACCTGATGGCTTTCCAGGCGCTGGTTAATGCTGGTCAGCGTATCACGCAGGCTATTTTCCACCTGGTCGCCATCGAGTTTTCGGGCTTCCTCGCTGAGCACCAGCAGCGCGACCGGTTGTGGCAGGTTATTGCCGGTTACGCACACCTGCTCAACCAGCGGATTTTCCATAAACTTGGCCTCGATAGGGGCCGGCGCCACATACTTGCCTTTCGCGGTTTTAAAGATGTCTTTCAAACGGCCGGTAATACGGATATAGCCTTCTTCGTCAATACACCCCCGATCGCCTGTTCGCAGGTAACCATCCTCGGTAAACACCTCGGCGGTTTTTTCCGGTTCAAGGTAGTATTCTTTCATGTTGCAGGGTGACTTCACCTGGATCTCGTTGTCATCGGCGATACGAATATCCACACCGATATACGGGCGCCCGATGCTGCCAATTTTGTCATGCCGAAACGGCACGCTTGCGGTGCCATAGGCACTGTTCTCCGTCATCCCCCAGCCTTCCGAAATATGAATGCCGAGTTTAGCGAACCACTCGATGACTGCCGGAGCCAGGGGAGCCGAGCCACTGGCCCACAAACGTGTCTGGTCCAGTCCCAGACCCTGACGAATTTTTTTCGCAATCAGCCCGCGCACGATGGGAATTTTAAGCAAAATATCCAGCTTGTGCTGGGGCATTTTTGCCAGTACGCCCATTTGGAATTTGGTCCATAACCGGGGTACTGAGATAAACAGGGTGGGCTGACAGGTCTTCACATCGCGCTGGAATGTATCCAGTGATTCCACAAAATAGATATGCGCGCCGGAATACAGGCTGGACAGCTCCACCAGTACCCGCTCAGTAATATGGGCCAGCGGTAGGTAGCTTAACGAGCGATCAGACTGATCGACCTGTAAGTCGTTAAGCGAATTTTCTGCCGCCCAGCAGATAGAATCATAGGTGTGAACGACCCCCTTCGGCTGGCCTGTGCTGCCTGAGGTATAAATAATAGTCATGGTTTGCGCCATGTCCGGCACCGGCGAATCAGCGATGGGGTCGCAATCAATAAACTCTGCCCATTGCCGGGTGGCGGGTAAGTCAGGGTAAGGAAAAGCAACGGTTTCCAGGTCCCCGGGTATCGCCGCGACCTGCTCCGCGGTATTGTCCAGCTTACCCACGAACAGCAACCTGACATCGGCATGTTTCACTACATAATGGATGGTTTCTTCACCGGCGGTGGCAAAAATCGGCACCGAAATATGCCCGGCCATCATAATGCCAAGGTCGGTGATAAACCACTCGACGCAGTTTTTTGAAAAAATCGCGATGCGGCTTTGCGGCGGCAGCGCCATGCTTTCCAGCCGGGCTGCTACCCGTCGGGCCAGGTTTGCTACCTGTTTCCAGCTGTAGTCGTGATACTCCCCCCGCACAGGCTGCGTCAGGTAGGTGTCATCCCCCCGGGCCTGTTCCCAGTGATAAAGCATCTGCAGTGGTGAGGTTACCTGTTGTTCAGTATTCGTAGAGGTTGCGTGCATGTCTAAGGGCATGGGTCACTCGCATGTTGTTATAATGTAGACCAGTTAACAAAACTTTCACAGCCCCATACTAAGCACGATATTCCGCGTGCTGGCAACCCCCGCATCATAGTAAACAGCGAAAAAGCGGGCTATTTACGGGGTTGTCGCCCCATCATATTTTTTTATAGTGATCATTAGCCGCACCTGATAGTGGTTACTGGCATGCCCGACAGACTCGCGGTGACAGATTATCCGATAAGCACTATGCTTTATCGCAGACCATTTGAATACCCTGGGTTTATTTGCTGCTGTGTGCAGTAACCCACACACTCACAGGCTACGCTATGAAACTGACAATTAATGGAAAACCCAGAGAATATGACGGCGATCCGCAAATGCCGCTGCTCTGGTACCTGCGCGACGAGTTACACATGACCGGCACCAAATATGGCTGCGGCATGTCGCTGTGCGGCGCCTGCACTGTCCACATTGACGGGCAGCCTACGCGAACCTGCACATTGCCGATGGCGGCCGTCAGCGGTAAACAGGTCACCACCATTGAAGGCCTGGACACGAACCATGCCCATCCGTTACAGGAGGCCTGGAAAGCGCATAATGTCCCTCAGTGTGGCTACTGTCAGAGCGGACAAATAATGCAGGCAGCGTCGCTGCTGGCGAAGAATGCGGCCCCCACTGATGAAGAAATTGACAATCACATGGCCGGGAATATTTGCCGCTGCGGCACCTATCCCCGGATCCGTGCCGCCATCAAATCAGCTGGTAAAGGAGCGGCATCATGACCTGCCTCACTTCACCGTCACGGCGCGACTTTCTGAAAAAATCTGTCACTGTGTCGGGCTTCGCTCTGGGCGTGACGCTGGTACCCGGGATCCACCCCGCCAGTGCGCAGCACACCGCTACCGAATCGCTGGCGCCTAATGTATTTGTGGAGCTCGATGCCGATGGCCAGTTGCTCGTGACCTGTCACCGCTCAGAAATGGGCCAGCAAATCCGCACAGCCATTGCCCAGATAATCGCCGATGAACTGGATGCTGACTGGCAACGGGTGACGGTCATTCAGGCTGATGGCCATCCTAAGTACGGTGACCAGAACACCGATGGTTCGCGCAGCGTTCGCCGTAACCTGGAGCGCCTGCGCACGGCAGGGGCCACTGCCGCCCACCTGCTGCGTGAAGCGGCCGCCAGGGGCTGGCAGGTCGATGTCAGTGAGTGTGAAAACGATGACCATGCTGTACACCATGTTCCTTCTGGCCGGCGGGCCGATTACCGGACGCTGGTTGGGGTAGCGGCAACGCTCCCCATCCCCGAAGACGATGCGATTACTCTGAAACCCCGCCATAAATGGAAATTCATCGGTAAAGTGATGACCAGCGTTGACATTGACGATGTGGTTTCAGGTAACACCACATTCGGTCAGGACGTGCAACTGGATAATATGCTGGTGGCCGTTATTCAGCGCCCGCCGGTGATGTTTACCCGGCCTGTCTCCGTAGATGATACCGCCACCCGCAAAGTGTCTGGTGTGGTCGACGTAATCACGCTGCCTGAAGCCACCGCACCTGCGGCTTTCAACCCGCTGGGCGGGGTCGCGGTGTTGGCAAACAATACCTGGGCCGCCATGCAGGGTGTGAAAGCGCTGCAAGTGTCCTGGTCTGAAAACGCCCATTCCTCTTATTCATCCGCACAGTTTAAACAAACCCTGATAGATACAGCCCGAAAGGACGGCGAAGTGGTGCGCAAACGGGGCGATGCCGTTGCTGCGCTGGCCAGTGCAGAGCAGGTTATTGAAGCCACCTACTATGCGCCGCTGTTGTCTCAGGCCCCCATGGAGCCCCCCGCCGCCACTGCCCGTGTGACCTCAGACAGTGCCGAAATCTGGGCCTGTACGCAAACCCCGCAGTCAACCCGCCAGAATGTCGCCGCCGCACTGAAGATGCCGGAAGAGCAGGTAACCGTGCATGTCACCCTACTGGGCGGCGGTTTTGGTCGAAAATCCAAGCCGGACTTTTCAGTCGAAGCCGCGCTGTTGGCTAAGCAGGCCGGTCAGCCGGTGAAGGTGATCTGGCGTCGTGAAGACGACCTTCAGCACGGCTATTTTCATACTGTCAGTGCCCAGCATCTGCGCGCCGTGCAGGATGCACAGGGCACTACCACGACCTGGCGCCATAATACGGTTTTTCCGACGATTTCATCGACGTTCAATGCCAGCGCAAATTCCCCGAGTAACGGAGAATTACGCCTGGGCTTCATTGATAACCCGTTCGACATCGCGAATATGCAGCTGGAAAAAGGCCAGGCAAACAACCATGTTCGCATTGGCTGGCTGAGAAGCGTCGCGAACGTCTATCATGCCTTTGCCATACACGCCTTCGCCGATGAATTAGCCCATGCAGCAAATCAGGACAGCCGCGATTATCTGTTGTCGCTGATTGGCAGCGACCGGCATATCGACCTGGCGGCAGAAGGCGCGGAATACGACAACTATGGTGATCCTATCGATGTTTACCCCATCGATACGGCCAGACTGAAAAATGTCATCCGCCGGGTCACTGATCTGGCGGACTGGGATCAGCGCCACCAGCAGAAACGCTTTTTAGGACTGGCTGCGCACCGTTCGTTTCTAAGTTACGCCGCCGCGGTGGTGGAAGTCAGCGTGGCAGACGATGGCAGCTGGACCATCCCCAATGCATACATGAGTCTGGATGCCGGCACTGTGGTCAATCCTGGTCATGTGAAGGCGCAGTGTGAGGGGGGAATGATCTACGGGCTAAGCTGCGCTATCGGTCAGATAACCGCTGACAACGGTCAGATAAACGAAAGCAACTTTCATAATTACCAGGTTGCGCGAATAAACCACGCGCCCCGTAATGTGCATATCGACATCGTGGACAGTACTGCACCGCCAGGCGGTGTGGGCGAACCGCCTACTCCACCGTTTGCCCCCGCACTTGCCAACGCCCTCTTTGCGGCCACCGGTAAGCGCATCCGCGAATTACCGGTGCCGCTGTCGCTGAGCTGACCGGTGGCAGCCCGCCTGGCCGGGTACCCAGCCAGGCGGC
>JBPEWW010000090.1:0-8856 GCA_052032275.1 Alteromonas sp.
AAGTTTTTCTGGGTATATCAGGAAACGGCTCAGCCGCCGGAACTGGCAGGATTACAAATTCGTCATGATGCGTTGCGGGAGTTGTGGCCCAGTCAGGTCAACACCCTCAACGTGGAGGGCAACGGGCCGCTTAAGACCCTGACCTTCACAGACAATGTGACGCTGCTGGAAGTCGGCTTTAATCGCGCGCATCAGTAGTGGCTGAGCGCCGCAAGCTATGCCAAAAGCGCCCGTTGTCGGGCGCTTTTTTTATTGCTGTGCCGGGGGGCTCGCTGGTGCACCGATGCCCCTGGCTGGCAGGCACTGGCCCGGCAGCAAACTCGCTGATCCAAATACGGGTACAGCTTGTTTAAAGCCCACCAGCAGTCAATCCGGAAACACCATGAGTAACGACAAACCCGGGCGCCGGGTGCCGACCGGCCGGATTGCGCGGGTAGGCCGGTTAGGCGCATTGGCCGGGCGCATCGCCACCAACGTGGTCACCCGCGGCGCCGGACAGTGGGCCACTGGTAAACGGCCGACCTTATCAGGGTTACTGATGACCCCGGCCAATATTACCCGCATTGCCGATCAACTGGCCACCATGCGCGGTGCAGCCATGAAAGTCGGCCAGCTTATTTCCATGGACGGAGGCGACTTTCTGCCACCGGAGCTGGCTGAGATCCTTGCCCGGCTGCGGGATGATGCCGAGCCTATGCCCAAGGCACAGCTGATTGAGGTGCTGGCCAGTCAGTGGCAGCCCGACTGGCAGGACACCCTGCTGTATTTTTCCTTTGCGCCGGTGGCGGCAGCCTCCATTGGCCAGGTCCATAAAGCCATTACGCTGGACGGCGAAACCCTCGCGGTGAAGGTGCAGTACCCCGGCGTGAAAGCCAGTATTGACGCCGACGTGGACAATGTCGCATCCCTCATCCGCTTGTCCGGCCTTATTCCCAAAGAGGTGGCCCTGCAGACTATTCTGGATGATGCGAAAGCGCAGTTACATCAGGAAGCCGATTATCAGCGTGAGGCCAGTATGCTCACCCGGTACCGCCACCACTGCGCCGCGCACAACCGGTTTGTGATCCCGCAGGTAAATCGAAGCCTGACCACCGATACCGTGCTGGCCATGACCTATTTGGATGGTGTGCCCATCGACACGCTCACCACTGCCAGTCAGGCCACCCGGGATGCGGTTATGACCGATCTGATGGAGCTGTTTTTCCGCGAGGTGTTCGACTTTCAGTTATTACAAAGCGATCCCAATCTGGCTAATTACCGCTACCAGCCCAACGACGATACGCTGATATTGCTGGACTTCGGGGCCACCAGGGAAATCCCCGATGCCATCAGTGAGGGTTACCGTGCGCTGTTACAGGCGGCAGCAGATGAAGATCATCAGACAATGGCGGACACCGCGTTAGCGCTGGGGCTGATGCTCCCTTCCCATTCCACGCTGCAGCGTGAGGCGGTGGTTAGCATGGGCATGCTGGCATGTGAGTCCATCCGTCATCCGGGCCCCTACGACTTCGGCAACACGGACCTGCTTGTACGTCTGCATGACAGGGGGATGGCACTAACCTATGAGCATAACTTCTGGCATGTCCCGCCGGCCGATGCGCTGTTTATTCATCGTAAACTGGGAGGGCTGTATTTGCTGGCCAAGCGCTTGGGCGCCAGACTGGATATGCGGGCCATTGCCGACCCCTGGCTGAGTGCGCCGGCAAACATCTGACGGCCATGTCTGAATTAGTAGGGCAGCGCCATACTGAACGGTAGCGCTACCTGATCGGCGCTTTTCGGCGGATTCCCAATCATTTCATCGTAGGGGGTGTCGTGTTTCATCACCGCCCGGTCAACCTGACAATGGGCGAAGGTTTCACGAATTTGACCGGCACTGAAAAAGCGTTTGGGGTGATCGTTTTTGTCGTACACCATGCCTGCTTTCTCTGCTGTGGACAGATAGACCAGGTAGATGTTCATTTCATAAGACTGAACTTCCAGGTAGTCAATGTGCAATCCCTGCTGGCTGATTTCATCAAGGGTAAACTTCTGCATCAGACACTCTCGTTAAAGCAACCCGCTTATTTACGTATCCGCACTTTTTGCGGTTCATCGTCATGACTTAATTTGTCTTCCTCACTGCGAATGACGGTCAGCAGCCACACCAGGCTGAGCGCGTGACCTACCAGCAAGGCAGTCACCGCGACGCCGGGCAGGCCGCTGGCCAGCCATAACAAGGGGATTGCTAATAACCGGGGCCCTTCCATCGCCACCGCCGCTTTCGAGCGTTGTAACACCCAGCCAATCTGCATACAGGTTACAAATACCGATACCATGATCACGGCCGTCGCCAACTGGGTGAGCGTATTCAGGCTTAGCAACAGGTACACCGTCATTGCCAGCATCACCGCATGCTGAACCAGGCAGTAACGGCTCACCCGCGCACCGAGTGCCGGGTCGTATTTTCTGAAGTCAGAAAGCGGCTGCTTCTGCGCCGGGAACCGGGCCAGCATGTCCTTGGGCCGCCACCCCGTGCGCCCAAACCAAACCCGCCATTTATCCCGCCAGTGGGCAGTGTGATAACTGTCATGCCACAGCTGCGCATATACCTGTAAATTGGCCCACAGGGGATTGAAGCTTTTCAGCGCTCCCCGGATGCCATACACCGGTGGCACGTTACGCAGTTCCGGCATGTAGGTGTCGAAAAGCCGGTCCCAGACAATCAGTACCCCACCGTAATTTCTGTCGATATACACCCGGTTTTGCGCGTGATGTACCCGATGATTAGACGGTGTCACCAACACCGCCTCCAGCCAGCCCAGTTTGTCGATATACTGGGTGTGTACCCAGAACTGATATACCAGATTCAGGGCCGCTACCGTGATCACCATTTCCGGCGGGAAGCCCAGCACCGCCATGGGCAAATAAAACACCCAGCTTAGTAAACTGCCGCTGGTTTGTCGCAGGGCGGTCGTCAGATTGTAATCCTCACTGGAGTGATGCACCACATGGGCAGCCCACAGCACACTGACTTCATGACCGAGCCGGTGATTCCAGTAATACAGAAAATCGTACACAACAAACGCCACTACCCAGATATACCAGGCCTGGGACAACTGGAACTGGGCAAGGGCGTCAAACACCACCACATAGAGGGTAAAAGGCAGTAACTGATGCACAATGGTCATCAGCCGGGAGAGCACCCCGGCACTGAGGCTGGTCAGGGCGTCATTAAGCCGGTAATGGCCGCGCCGGGCACGCCGGTCGGCCCACAGTTCGAGGCCGATCAGCAAGAAGAAAGCCGGAATGGCGTAAAGTATAACGGTCATGAGTGTCGCATTATTTTTTTATTTATTGTTGTTTTAATGCGCCGAAAACGCAAGTTTTGCCTGACTTTGGACTACGCTAATCTCACTGTGCCAGCAACCGTATGATTAAAAAAGATCAAATTCTGGCGAAATGCAGTAGGAAACTGATAGAAAAGAGGAATTTGTCCCGTTCGCGGAACCAATCCGTCTGTTGAACTTCCAATAAAGCGTACAATGTCTGATAGTATTATCTGACAAGGAATGAGATTACGGTGGAGACAATATGAGTGAAGAGTCAGAAAAACGCACACTAACCCCCCATGTTTTGATTATTGGCGCGGTAGTCATTGTCATTCTGGCCGTGTTGTTCTGGCCGTCGGGGGATGATTCCGACGAGGTGGCGCAGCAACCGGAAGTAACCGAGCCGGAAATGCCAATGCCCGATGAGCCGGAAGTGATTGAGCCTGAACCGGCGCCGTCTACTGTGGAGCTGGATCCGGATGCCGAAACCCAGCCTATGCCGGATACCCCTGCGCCTGAGCCTGAGCCACTGGACACCAGTGATATCGCCATTAAAGAAGCGCTGGCAGAGGTAAGTCAGGAGAATAGCGAAGAAGTGAACCGCATTCTGGTCAATGAAGCATTGCTGCAACGGTTTGTGGTATCCGTGACGAATCTGGCAGATGACAAAATGGCGCCCAATCATCAGCTGGTCACGCCACCCGAGCAGCCATTCCGCACCTACACGCAGGCCGATAAAGAGTGGATTGACGCAGCCAGCTACAAGCGTTACACGCCTTACGTAAATATGCTGGAGTCGTTTGACAATGAAGCACTGCTGGATTTGTACGACACCTACAAAGGTGATATTCAGAAAAAATATGCTGAGATTGGCGATCCGGACCAGCCGTTTAATGAGGTCATGGTAGATGCCATTAACCAGCTGCTGGATACCCCGGAAGTACCGATGCCGGTAGAAGTGTATACCGACTCGGTGGCGTATAAATTTGCCGACCCCAAACTGGAATCCCTGAGTGCGCCGCAAAAGCAGCTGTTGCGGACCGGTCCGGATAATATGCGGCGGATAAAAGCCAAGTTACGCGAGATTAAAGCGGTGCTTGAAGAAAATGGATATCAGTAAGATCCAGCAACAGCTGGCCGGGACCGAGTCCGCGTCCCGGCCCATTCCCCCCGTTGAAGAGTGGGATCCGCCCTTTTGTGGTGACATGAACATGGTGATCACGCTGGACGGGCGCTGGTTTTATGAAGACTCGCCCATTGGTCGTCCGTCGCTGGTCAGGCTGTTCGCCTCGGTATTGAAAAAGGAAGCCGATCGCTACTTTCTGGTGACCCCGGTAGAAAAAGTGGGGCTCACCGTCGAGGACGTGCCCTTTGTGATCACCAACTGGCGACAGGACGGTGACACCTATATTCTGACCACCCAGACCGGTGACGAGTGCGCCGTGGGCAAGGATCACCCCATCGCATTGCGGCCTCCCCCTGCCGCGCTGGCCGATCCTGACGCTACCCCCATTCCGTATATCAGGGTACGGCGTAACCTGTGGGCGCGTTTGCATCAGAATGTCTATTACCAGTTACTGGAGCAGGCCACCAGCACCACAGACGAGCGTGGTGTCACCCGCCTGACGTTAACCAGTCAGGGGCACACCTATCCCCTCGGGGAAATGCCGGCTGGTCAGGACTAAGCTGCTGGTAAACCTGCGGCTGTCTCAGTATGCCGTTACCTGTCGTATCCGCTTGGTGTTGATGTCACCGTTACCTTAGAGTGAAATTCACACAACAACAGGGAACCTATCCATGAAAAAAACGCTCCTGGCGGTAGCCATCAGTACACTGTCTCTCTCTGCCCACGCGGCCACCTTGATCCACGCCGGCAAAGTGTTTACCGGCACCAGTGATGAGATGCAGGACTCCATGACGATTGTGGTGGAGGACAATAAGATCGCCGCCATTACCGATGGCTATCAGTCAGCCGGGCAGGGTGATACCGTCATCAACCTGAAAAATGCCACCGTCATGCCTGGTTTAATGGATATGCATGTGCATTTATCGTCGCAACACAGTGGCCCGCAGACCTATCTGGCCCGGTACACCCTCAATGAAGCGGATTTGGCACTGCGTGCGGCCAACTACGCCGAAAAAACGCTGATGGCCGGGTTTACCACCGTGCGCAATCTGGGTGACAGTTACAATGAAACGGTCGCCCTGCGAAATGCCGTTGATAACGGGCTGTTTCCCGGTCCGCGCATTTACACGGCAGCCAAATCCATTGCCACTACCGGCGGCCATGCCGACCCCAGTAACGGCATGTCACGCAGCCTGCGTCCTGATACCGGCCCCCAGGATGGGGTGGTCAACGGGGTGGCTGAAGCCAGAGAAGCGGTACGGCAGCGTTATCAGGACGGTGCAGATGTCATAAAAATTACTGCCACCGGCGGCGTGCTGAGCGTGGCGAAGAGCGGTCAGAACCCGCAGTTTATGGATGATGAAGTAAAAGCCATTGTCGACACAGCTGCCGATTACGGCATGACCGTAGCGGTGCATGCACACGGCAAAGAGGGCATGAAACGCGCCATCCGGGCGGGCGTCGACTCCATCGAACACGGCACCTACATGGACGAGGAGGCTATTGCGCTGATGAAAGAGCACGGTACCTATTATGTGCCCACCATTCTGGCCGGTGCCTTCGTCGCTGAAAAAGCGAAAATTGACGGCTATTTCCCGGACATTGTCCGCCCCAAGGCTGCTGCGATTGGCCCTCTGATCCAGGAAACCTTCGCCAAAGCCTACCAACAGGGTGTGAATATTGCGTTTGGCACCGACAGCGGCGTGTCCGCCCACGGTGACAATGCGCAGGAATTTGCCTTAATGGTAGACGCCGGTATGCCGGCCGCAGCGGCGCTTCGCAGCGCAACCGTGGCAACCGCCGACTTACTGGGCATTGAAGATAAGCTGGGTACACTGGAGACGGGCAAACTGGCTGATATCATCGCGGTGTCCGGCGATCCGCTGGAAGACATTACCAGCATGGAAAAGGTGACCTTCGTAATGAAAGACGGCACCATTTACAAGCAACCCTGATAACCCATGGCCATCAGTAAAACGCTCAAGCGTCGCACCCGCAGGCTGGTCAAGTCAGAGCATATGCTTAAGGGCATTACGGTGGCCTCGTTTCTGGAGTCCACCATAGTACCGGTGCCGCTGGAAGCCATCCTGGTGCCGCTGATGCAGGCGCGCCGGGAACAGTTATGGCTGATTGCGCTGATGGCCACCCTGGGCTGTGCGGTAGGGGCCTTGTTTGGCTATGCACTGGGCTACTACCTGTTTGACCTGCTGGGCGACTGGCTGATTGAGTTATTCGCCAGCCCGGAACAGTTTGAACAGGTAAAAAACCAGATGGCCCGTGAAGGCTTCTGGTTCGTCCTCACGTTAGGTGTGGCCCCCATCCCCTTTCAGATTGCCATGCTGGCCGCAGGCGCCACCCAGTATTCATTGCCGTGGTTTCTGCTGGCTACCATCCTGGCGCGGTCGCTGCGTTATTTCGGCCTGGCGCTGGTGGTCTATGTTGCCGGCAACAAAGCCGAACATCTGATCAGGCGCTACAAATTCCGGGCTATTGCTGTGGCTACGGCAGTCGTGCTGGGACTATGGGCGCTCTCGGCGTTACTGGGAAGCTAAAAATACAGTTGATAATAGTTCTCATTTGCAATAAGGTGATTCCAGGAGGTGCAGGTGATGAAGACACAGATTTTATCAACAGCGCAATGCAAACGCTTTCGGGCCAACCCCACTGAGGCGCGCAAACAACGGGATAAACTGCAGCAACGCACACAGCAGCTGCATAGCCGCGGACACTGGCAGGCTGCCCGGCAAACCGGTCAGCACGCACTTGAAATTGCGGTGACCGCGTTGCAGGCCTTACACAGTGACAACACAGACGCCGCCCGGCAGCAGGATATCCTCAGCTTTGGGGCGCTGGCGTTGTTTCTGGCGCAAAGTATGCATCGGGGTGACGAACATCAGGCCGCACACACCTTGCTGACCCAGGCCCATGACCAACTCACTGCCATTCTCCCGCTGCACGCCACCAGCCTCCAGCTGTGTACCCTTGTTTGCGCCGTACAAACGTCGCTCCAGGGGGCACATGCCGGACGGCGCACCCTGGCCCCTGCCGCCCAGCGTTATCACTGATAAGGTCATGTCTTCCGTGACTACCGGCAACGAGACCATCACCTTGTGTATTCAGCAAGACGCGCTCTTGCGTATGTTGCGCACCCATCAGCTACACGCCAGTGATCTCCAGTGCCTGAATAAACACCAGAAGCGGCAACTTCAGCAATTGTTACTGCGGGCAGCCAGCGCGCCCGCCCGGTAACCACCGGACAGGCTGGCGTGGTTCTTGAAAAGTCATTGATTACCGATTGGCTTTACACAGGAATCTTCAACATGAACAAGCAACCCAAATGGCTGAGTGTTGTAGCCGGCGCAGGGTATAGCG
This sequence comes from Alteromonas sp., assembly GCA_052032275.1. Lineage (GTDB taxonomy): Bacteria > Pseudomonadota > Gammaproteobacteria > Enterobacterales > Alteromonadaceae > Alteromonas. The sequence goes on from JBPEWW010000090.1 coordinate 7,810, forward strand.
CCAAAACAGTGATGTATTGCATGCTGGGACTGTTTATCGTGTCATCGGCAATTTCTGCCTTCGGCAGTGAAAACGCTACACAGCAGAACGTGTTCCAGACAGTGAAATCGCAACCCTTTGGGCAGGTCATGCTGATTGCGTTAATTGCCGGCCTTATCTGCTACACCCTCTGGCGCTGGCTACAGGCCTCACTCAATACCGAGGGGCTGGATATGAGCAAAGGCAAAGATATTATCATGCGGGTATTTTTGTTTGTCTCCGGTGTGCTTTACGCCGGGGTGGCCTACCTCGGGCTGAAAGTACTGACCGGCGAGAAGAGCGGCCAGGGGGGCGGCAGCGGAGAAGACATGACCGCCCAGCTAATGCAGTATCAATGGGGGCAGCTGCTGGTGGGGGCCATTGGCGTGATCATTCTTATCTTTGCCGTGATCCAGTTTAAGCATGCCTACAAGGGCGACTTTATGGACAAGTTCAAACACCACAAGTTGTCCCCGGAGCAACAAAAGACCACCCGGACTGCGGGTAAACTGGGCTACACCGCGCGCGGCGTTGTGTATGTCCTGGTAGGAGGCTTCTTCGCAATTGCCGCCTGGCGCCATAACCCTGAACAAGCAGGGGGCCTGCAACAGGCGCTGAATACCCTGACCGAACAAGCCTATGGCCAGCTACTGCTGGCCGCGGTAGGCGTCGGGTTTGTGATGTTCGGTATTTACTGTGCCTTTGAGGCCCGCTATCGCCGGACCTAGGAGGTCAGCCCTTTTTTGATCAGATACTGATAGGGCAGGGTGTCCGTCTGCGCGTCCACCAGCGTGTGGTCCATAAACCGGCAAAAGCTGGGAATATCACGGGTAGTGGCGGGATCGTCGGCGGTGACGCAGACGCTCTCGCCCTCCTGCATTTTGCGAATTTGCAGGCGCACCATCATCACCGGCTCCGGGCAACGCAGGCCCAGGGTATCCAGCTGATGATCGGCGTGTGCAAAAGGCTGTTCAGTAGTCATCGTGGCTAATCAGATACCGTAACTGTCACGATACCGGTTTATGGCAG
>JBPEWW010000091.1:0-1503 GCA_052032275.1 Alteromonas sp.
GGGTGTTTTTAATTTTCCCGACCCGTCTTACGGCCTGGTAATACCCTGGTGGCTGCTGGCGTTATGGGCAGCGTTTGCCGCTACCCTTCGCCACAGCCTGCGCTATTTTCAGTCACGCTGGCTGTTAGCCGTGCTCGGCGGCGCGGTATTTGGTCCGGTAAGTTATGCGGCGGGTGAACGTTTTGGTGCCGTTGTCTTTGGCTTTGAGTTAACCCCCACACTGATCATGCTGGCCCTCGTCTGGGCAGTGGTCTTTCCTCTGTCGGTCTGGGTGAGCCGGTGGGTTGACTCCAGCGCAGTGAGTAACAGATTGTCCTCGAACGCGAAATAGGAAGAGAAATATGACGAAAACAGTATTTGTAACCGGTGGGAATCGGGGCATCGGCCTTGAGGTAGTGCGGGGGCTGGCGAAGGAAGGGCATAAAGTACTGCTCGGGTGCCGGGATGAAGACAGTGGCAATGAGGTGGTGCAGGACATCGTTGGCGGCGATGTGCATGTGGTCGAGATTGCACTGAATAACGAGCAGGCGATAATCGATCCGCTGGTCCGTGCTGAAGCGGTCTACGGGCCAGTTGATATCCTGATCAATAATGCCGGGGTGATGGAAGACAGCAGTCTGGAAGATCTCTCGATGGAGGCGTTTGACGCCGCCCTTCAGGTTAATCTCAAAGCGCCGTTGACGTTAATTAAACAAGTGTTGCCCGGGATGCGGAAGCGAGGCTTCGGGCGGATTGTTAATGTGTCCTCCGGCTGGGGCGCATTTTACGAGGGGATGGAAGGACCGCTTGCCTACGCGGTAAGCAAAGCAGCTCTGAATGCGCTGACGCTCAATGTTGCACGGACCCTGGACGATGATGAGGATGTCAAAGTAAACAGTGTTTGTCCGGGGTGGGTACATACACGCATGGGCGGGAAGGATGCTCCTCGCTCGCCCGAGCAGGGCGCTGAGTCAGTCATCTGGGCAGCGACTCAGGATAAAAGCGGTCCTAACGGTAAATTTATCCGGGACAAGGAAGTGATAAACTGGTAAGGCTTTGTGCAGTGCCTGCCAGACATTAGCGTCGGACAGGCACTGTACCGGTCATTATTGAGTCAGGTCATCATGGCGCGTCACTTGGCCGACTCGACGACTTTTCCACTGTATTTTTGCAGTACTTGCGCCACTTCCTTAACAGACTGATGTTTTTGCAGATTAACCACAATCGCAAATTGCTTTTCACGTACGGCATGGCGCACCGTATCAATGATTTCTGTTCTGTCCGGCCGAAGGCCGATAAGGCCTGCGATAAACAAACCGATAAAAAGCCCCGGACTGATTAGTGCTATGTAGGTAAACAGTGGATTTTGCTGGGTGAGCGCCGGACCGTATTGGGTTAGCACAAAGGCGATGATCAGGCCGATTACCAGGCCGGCTCCGCCGAGGAGCAGGTGCGCGTGCCACATAGACTTTCCAATCGGAGCACTGGGCCCTTCCAGTTTGCGGCTGAGCTTCTGATCGCTGG
>JBPEWW010000092.1:0-7706 GCA_052032275.1 Alteromonas sp.
CCTGCGGCGGGGTGACGGTGGTTTACTAAGCTTTGTCGAAGGCCGCAACTGGCACGGCCAAAAAGCACGTCATTGCGGCGAAGGCCGCAACCTCCCACAACGAACTCACTCTTCCAAATCCGACCCGTTCGCAGCTATCGTAACATCAAGGTTAGCAGAGGGAGATCCCGGCCTGCGCCGGGATGACGGTGGTTTACTAAGCTTTGCCGAGTGAGGTCCCGGCCTGTGCCGGGATGACGGTGGTTTACTGAGCTTTGCTGAAGTTGGCTACTGGCGCAAGCTATCTGCGAGCTTGTCCAGCAAATGACGAAGCTGGGCGACCTCGGTTTCACTTAACCCCGACAGATGGCAGAGCATCTGTTCGGGAACCGCTTCGGCGTGTGCGCGGGCAGCGTGTCCGGCCGGGCTCAGACGTACCCGCCGGCTGCGTTTATCCCGCTCATCTGCACTAACGTTTAACAAGTCTTTCTGCTGCAGTTTTTTTAAAATCTGCGTCATGGCGCCGCCGTCAATCCGGGTTTTGGCCAGTAATGTACTGATGAACACATCGTCCTGCTCCCATAACGCCATCATCACCACATATTGTGGATAGGTAATATCCAGGTGTTGCAATAGCGGGCGGTATGCTCTGGACAGCGCATTAGAGAGGGTATACAGCCGATGGCACAGCTGATTTTCGAGCTTCAGGGATTCAGTCATGATGAACTTGTCAGTGATTTTCGCGTACTTATTTTGCGTGCAAAATACTTGCTTTACAAGTGACATCCGACTAAGTTGTTTTGTGTGCAAATTAATTCATTTACAAGGAGAGCCCATGCATAAATTAGAGCAAGTTGTTTATACCGGTGAAGCCACCGCGACAGGCGGCCGTGAAGGGGTTGCTAAATCCAGCGACGGTGCGCTGGACGTCAAACTGTCCACCCCAAAAGCCCTTGGCGGCGCGGGCGGTGAGGGGACTAACCCTGAGCAAATGTTTGCAGCAGGCTATTCGGCCTGTTTTATTGGTGCCCTGAAACATGTGGCGTCATCAGAGAACGTCAAACTGGCTGATGACATTCAGGTAACCGGCAACGTGTCTATTGGTCCTATCCCGCAGGGGTTTGCCATCGCGGTGAAACTGACCATTGATCTGGGGGATCTTGATAAGGACACCGCGCAGGAACTGGTGGATAAAGCGCATCAGGTGTGCCCGTATTCCAATGCCACCCGTGGCAATGTTGAAGTGGAGCTGGAGCTGGCCTAACCAGACTGGCACAGCGCGCCAGTCCTGGCCGCGGTGCCTTCTTCCGATAACCGCAACACCAAAAATCACGTTTCTCGGGTGCCCATTCACCGTTGATGAGGTTCCGGCTTTCGCCGGGATGACAGCAGTTCGGCGGTCATCTGTCCGGTAATGTCAGCTCCCCTTCAATACAGGTCACAGCCTGACCTGCTACAGATATCCCGTCAGGTTTGATGGTCAGCGTAATTTTACCATTGCGACCTACGTTGCTGCCCTGGTATGAACGAAGCTCCCGGGATTCAGGCACGGGAAGCGAATACTCCCGGATAAAGGCGGCCACCGCACCGTTGCCACTGCCGCACACCGGATCTTCCGGGATCCCGCAGGCAGGCGCGAACGACCGTACTTCAATGGCACAGGGCAGCACGCCGTCCTGGTAACCGAACAGGCAGCTTCCGGTGGCCTCCAGCTCACGGTCCAGCGTGGCCAGCCCGGCAAAGTCAGGCCTGGCCTGCGCCACCCGTCTGGCGTTATGACCCTGGGCGACAATCCAACGCGGGCCAACATCAACCAGCACTGGCGGGCTCGCTGCAGACAGTTTGCAATTCAGCAAGGTACTCAGGCGCTGTGCCTGGGCTGCCGACAAGGGGGTAATGGTCGGTGCTGGCAGTGAGAAAGCGATAAACGCGGGACCCTGTTCCGGCTGGGTGACGGCAAGCGAGATAAGTCCGGCCTCGCATTCCTGCACCAGTTGCTGTTGTTGGGGAGTGATCCGCCCGGCCTCCATCAATGCATGGGCGGTGCCGATGGTCGGGTGACCGGCAAATGGCAACTCCCGCTGCGGCGTAAATATACGCACCCGGTAGTCCGCTTCCGGGCTCGTCGCCGGCAACACGAACGTCGTTTCAGACAGGTTGGTCCAATGGGCAATACGCTGCATCTGCGCAGAAGACAGTCCCTGCGCATCCATTACAACCGCCACCGGATTGCCACAAAAAGGCTGGTGGGTGAAAACATCAACTTGTTTAAAGGAGGTAGTCGGCATGGTCATCGTTCATGGCTGGGTGACTTATCTTTCACTATAACGCATATCGGCGAGTAAAAAAGTGCAGAGCACTATATGCTCCGGGTTAACCGGTATACTGCATCAGCTCTGTTTCTGTGCATCCCGGGCAGCGTGCTGGCCTATACCGACGTATAATTGTGGCTGTCCTACTATCCGGCAGCGTGTGGTATACCTGCACTATGAATGATCAGCAAGTACTCAGCATGGCGAAATGGCTTGGCAGTGTGTTAATGGGGTTAGTGGTGACGGTGGGAGCCGCCCGCGCTGACTGGTATTACGATGATGCCGCGATAATGGGCACCAATATCGAGGTGCAGGTATGGGCTGATAGCGAACGCGCAGGCCAGGCGGCCATTGACGCTGTGTTTGCTGAAATGGAGCGGGTGAACCAGCAAATGAGCCCCTATATCGACAGCAGCGAGCTCAGTCAGCTCAATGCCTCGGCCACCAAGGCACCGGTGACGGTGTCGGCTGAATTGTTTGCCCTGCTCAGGTACGCCCGGCAAATGAGTGAGACGTCCGGCGGCGCCTTTGATATCACCTTTGCCAGCGTGGGGTCTCATTACGACTACCGCACCAGCAAGCGGCCCAGCGACGAGGTTATCGCCCGCCAGCTGGCCGCAGTGAATTACCGTCACCTTGTGCTCGACCCTAAGCGACACACCGTGTTCTATGCCCACCCGGATGTCAGCATCGACCTGGGAGGAATTGCTAAAGGCCATGCCGTGGATAAGGCCATTGAGAAACTGAAAAAACTGGGTGTTGCGCATGCCATGGTCACCGCCGGCGGTGATACCCGGTTGCTTGGCGACCGGCTGGGGCGGCCATGGCTGGTCGGGATCCGGGATCCACGCCAGGCCAACCGGCAGGCGGTAAAACTTCCCCTCAGCAATACTGCCATTTCAACCTCAGGCGATTACGAACGTTACTTCGAGGAAGATGGTCAGCGCTACCATCATATTCTGTCACCGGCGACAGGAAAATCTGCCTCCGGCGTACAATCCGTCTCTGTCATTGGTCCCAGCAGTACCACCAATGACGCGCTATCCACGTCCGTGTTTGTGATGGGACTGGAAGCCGGCATGACGCTTATCAACTCGTTGCCCGGGGTAGAGGCCATTATCCTTGATAACCAGCGGCGTATGCACTTTTCCGCCGGGCTCACCGATCAATAAGGCAACGCCCCCGGACGCGGTGAACGCCACGGCGTGAAATACTTAACGGATTGTTAATTTTATCCACCCAGCCATGTGATGATTCTCTGCCAGGATTGCTTTACACTCACACTTTTGGCTCACAGCGTCGTAGGGGACAATGGCAGCGATAGGTATCGATTACGGTACATCAAACTCAGAAGTAGCCTGGTTTGATGGTAAGCAGTCTCAGTTTATCAGCCTGGATCCGCTCCAGGCCACCTCCAATAAAATCCGTTCATCCGTGTTTATCTACTATGAGGATGAACTGCCCACCCCGCCAGCGTCGGCTGTGGAAGCCAAAGTGGCACAATTAAAGCGCGCGATCACCGAACAGATAGAGAAAGCCAAGCAAGGCTATTACGACGCTAAGGATCCCCGCGAGCAACAGGTGTACTCGCACAAAATTGACGACCTGCGCGGCGAGTTTCATAACCTGCCAGCCCTGCAGCGGCGCGCAATTCAGTATCTTCTTAAAGACATGACCGTGGAAGACCTGTCACTGCAAAAACTGGTTGAAACCGGCACGTTCGCGTTCGGTGAGGAAGGGTTTAAACGCTTTCTTTCCACCCCGCAAAAAGGCCGGTTGATCTACTCACCTAAAAATTTTTTAGGGGCCAATCTGGACAGCTCCCAGCGCGAGGCATTTGTGATGATGATCGCCCGTCAGCTGGACTATTTTCGTCAGGCCGCCGAAAGTCAGCTTAATCAAACGGTGGACACGGCGGTGATTGGCCGCCCGGTGCGCTTTCACGGCAACCGGGGAGAGGAGGGCAATCAGCAGGCCATTGAGATAATGACCAAGGCGGCCACGCAGGCGGGGTTTCAGCGTGTTGAGTTTCTGGAGGAACCCATCGCCGCCGCGTATCAGGTTGAACGTGCGCTTCCTCAGCCCACCGATGTGCTGGTAGTGGATATCGGTGGTGGCACCACGGATATTTGCTGCATAACCCTGTCACCTGACAACCTGCTGAGTCTGCAGCGCCAGGAGGATGTGCAGGCGGTCACCGGCGCCAGGCTGGGGGGCATGGAATGTGATAAAAACCTCATTGTCAAAGCCATTGCGCCCACTATGGGGCAGGGCACGAAAACCCAGGCAGGCCTGCCGGTGCCCCCCACCTACTTTACCGATATGTGTGCGGTGGATGATATCCCACGCATGAACCGGTTCTTCTCTGATGATTACGGCCTGGATATCGCGCAGACCATGTCGCTGGTGGCTGAGCCGGCCGCACTTGAACGACTGCTGACCGTGCAGACCGAAAAGTTGTCGGCCCGGCTGGTGAATTCATCGCGGATGGCCAAAGAAATGCTGTCCAGCAAAGACCGCGTCACCCTGCCACTAAACTACATTGAGTCCGGGTACGGTGTAACAATCACCCGGTCAGATTTGAACGGGTCAATGCAGCCCTGGCTGAGCAAGGTGAAAAAGCTGATTGCCGATTGCCTGGAGCGCAGTGGGCGTCCCCCGCAAATGCTGTTTATGACCGGCGGCATGAGTTTATCGCCCATTGTGCAGCAGGAGATCCGCGCCATGCTGCCTGCTGATTTACCGCTCATTGAAGGGGATGCCTTCAATTCTGTGTGTGAAGGGCTGGCCATCCAGGCGTCGCGGTTAGCGGCCGCTGGTTAATCCGCTGGCAGCACAGGCCCGCTAAGGCAGCCAGGCCCCCGGCAGGCACGGGCTGGGGAGTGCTACATGGCCGGGAGTTATCAGCCCAGCGTACCGGAAACTATGGGCTGGAAGGCAGTGAGCCTGTCCATTAATGCCGCATTGCCCAGGCCATGCGCCGGGAAGACTTCGGCAAAGCGATGTTGCTCGCCGTGCAACGCCAGGTAATTAAGAATGACCGTTTCGACCAGCAAATTGACGTTATTGGCAGACGGCGCGGAGGCGGTCTCTACTGAACCGTCCCGGCGCATAAAGCCGATTTGCTGACGCACCGCCTGTTCATCCGCATTGGCGCCCATCAGTTGCGGGGTGCCGTTGGGATTGTAGACCATAAAAAATGAGGCCGAGGTGGAGGAGTTATCACCGGTCCACACGCCTTTACCGCGCCCTTCCGGCGAGTCATCAATCATGCCGTTACTGGCTACCGAGCCATCGCTGCTGACATACAGCATCAGCGGCATGCCCATTCTGGCTGCATATTCCAGACACGCACCCATGCACCGGCCCGCCCGCAGGTCGCGGACCTCACCGGTGGCGCGGCTGCCGTCGTGGTAGTCGTAACCGCCCATGGTAATGGAGCCGGCCCCGGCAAAGCCGTTGATCACCAGTTTCATTACCGCTGCGGTTTTGCGAAATTCCCGGTCGCCATTAAATTCCTGCTCGGTAAAGATGCCGCCCGGGCCAACAATGTGGGTGTCCAGGTAGGGATCGAGGGTGGAAGGATCGCCAAAACGGTCGGCGATATCGGCACTCTTGACGTACCCGCAGCGCACCATTTCTTTGATCACGTCATCGCGGGTAATGGCGGTGTTCACATTATTCAGGCGACTGTCGCTGATGCGCTGAATGGATTCCATGACGGCCACCGAGTCCTGTTGACTCAGCAGCCCGATTAAATCGCCGGTATCTACCAGCCCGGTGACGTCCGACGGGCGGTCGATTTTGGTCGGGCGCACGGCCGGATCTACCATGGCGAACGGCGCCATTGAGTTACCGCCTGACTCGCTGTTTTGCGAACCGATGAGGGTGAGTAAGGAGCCATCAGCCCCCACTTTATTAATCCCATACAGGGGGTTGTGTGGGTTGTTGCCGGTATCATTTTCAGAGCGGGCGGGCAGGACCGCCCCGTTCAGGTTGACGCGGTGAGTCACACTGATTTTCTCTAACATGCCGCGCAAAAACGCACTGTCTGAGTGAAAGGCCAGCCCCAGCTCACGGTTGACAAAGTCTGACAGGCCGGTGGCCGGATTCGCCATTGCCGGCAGCATATCGCCGGGCAAGCCCTGACGGGAATAGCCTGCGGTGCTCAGAAAGTCCAGCTGGCCGCCACTGCCGCCTACCAGCACGTTAGAACCGGCAATGTTAGCACCGCCGGCCAGGTCAAAGTGGATAAACGGAATTTTCCCGGCGCCCTGGGTGGCAATGCCGCATCGGGTTTTCAGGGCTTCCAGGTCGGCCGATAAGGTGGCATGGGCATGACGCGGACTGGCAAATAACCCCATTACCGAGCCGCCCAGTACGGTGGCGGCCCCGGCGCAAAACCCCTGGGCAATAAACTCCCGGCGGGTCACGGGGCGGCCATGATCGTTATGCCGCATGGGGGTTTCAAGACCGGCCCCGGCAGGACGTTGTTTAAAAAAATGCGAACGTAATCGGGTCATGGTCACTCCTATTGAATCAGCATGACAGCACTGCCAAGCACGGCAGCACAACTGGCTTTGGCAATGGTGCGGGTGTAGGCCGTGTCGCAATTGGCGGTGCCGTTGCACTGGGCAAGCCGGGTTATCAGGTTGTTGATTTCACTGGCCACCTCACCACGGTCTGCCTGGGTGGTGACCGAAGTACTGAGCATATTATCCAGCAGCGGTGTCACCACACCCAGACGGGCGCTGCCGGTGTACGCCGCAGAGGCAGGCTGGCTAAAGTCAAAGTCAGGGAAAAATGCGCTGCGCAAACTGGCATCCTCCATCAGCGTGTCACAGTAGCGGATCGCAAGCTGGGTAACGGCCATCTGATTGGCGGCCACGTAGCTTTCAATGTCAGGGACCGAGGGCAGTTGCTGCTGTAAGCCCCGAAAGGTCGCGTTGACGCTGCCGGTGCTCATGGGCACGCCGGTCAGCTGGGCCATACTGGCGTTAATTTCCGCAAAATGACGCACGCCAATGTCACTGTGTGCAGGCAGATCCTGTGGCGTCGCCGGCGCCGGCGGGGCGGCGGTCACCCGCACATGCTCAGCATCACCAAGGCGGTCGAAGGTCAGAAAGAACTCATCGTTTGCGGGGCCTTTTTCCACCGGAACTATGGTGCCCTGGCGGGAGAGCAACGCCCCCTGTTCGGCACTGTACCCGGCATTACTCAGCACCCGGTCAAGCGGGCTGAAAACCTGTCCGGCAAAGGACTCACGGCCATTAATGCCAATTCGCATCCCCGCGACTGCCAAACCGTCAATATCCACACCGGTTTGCAATGAGATAAACCGGGGGGCGCTAAAGAGGTAGCTGTAGCTGTCATACTGGCTCACTTCGAACATCACATAGCTGTCCGGCACCGGGA
>JBPEWW010000093.1:0-9078 GCA_052032275.1 Alteromonas sp.
TTAGCGGCTGCTCGCCGCAACTGAATGATCTGGTGACGTACACCCAACAGGTGAAACAAACTACCCAGGTCTCCATTGAGCCCTACCCGGAGTTTGCCGAACAACCGGCTTTTGTCTATACCGCGCAGGACTTACGCAGCCCGTTTGTCCGTCCGCGGAATAAGGCCACCCAGGCAGAAGTGGTGCAAAAGGCAAATTGCCTGCAACCCGACTTTGGCCGCCAAAAAGAAAAGCTGGAAGAGTATGGGCTCGACGCCCTCGCCCTGGCCGGTAACTTCACCTCACAGGGCAAACGCTGGGCGCTGTTTAAAACCAATGATGGTGGCCTGTACAAAGCGACTGTCGGCAGTCACGTCGGCCTGTTTCACGGCGAAGTCAAAGCGGTGAAAGCCAATGAAGTGGTCATTGAACAATTGTTGCCAGACGGTGCGGGTTGCTGGCAACGCAAAGAAACGACGCTGACGCAGGCCGCGACAGCAGGAGAAAATGGTAATGTCTGAACGCTATATTTTTAATAAAAAACTGAACAGACGCCGCAGCCGGTGGACCTGGCTGGGCGGCGCCACCATTGCCATGTTGCTGTTTCAGGTGTTTGCCGAACCGGTTAATGCACAGGAAGACACCCCACTGCTTGACCCGTATAAAGCCACCGCCAGTGCCAGTGCCACTTTGACGGATATCGACTTTACCCGCGCCGGCAATGGCACCGCTGTCACCCTGATTACCTTTGACGCGGCCGGTGTGGTACCGCAGTTAATTGAATCCCAGGGCAGGCTCACGGTGACCTTACCCGGCGTTACCCTGGCTGACGATCAACTGGTTGAACTGGATGTCTCTCAGTTCGGCACCGCCGTAACGGCCATTGAAACCTTTGAAGATGACGAAGCCAGCCGGATCGAACTCACCTACGACGGTCAGGTCTTTGCCCGCCACAGCATCCAGGACGCCAGCCTGCGCATCGAAATTGAGCCGATGAGTGATGAACAAATTGCGGAACTGAACCAAACCAGCCAGTACACGGGTGAGCCGCTGTCGCTGGACTTTCAGGATGTGCCGGTGCGCAAAGTGTTGCAAATTATCGCCCAGGTGAATGGCTTTAACCTGGTGACTACCGATACCGTATCCGGCAATGTCACCATCAGCTTATCCGGCGTGCCCTGGGATCAGGCGCTGGATATGATCCTGAAAGTGAAAGGCCTGGATAAGCGGCTGGAAGGTAATATTCTGTTGATTGCGCCTGCCGATGAACTGGCAGCCCGTGAAGCGCAACAACTACAGTCAAAAAAGCAGGTCTCAGACCTGACCCCGCTAAAGTCCGCCAGTATCACAGTGAACTACGCCAAAGCGGCCAACTTAGCCACTATCCTGAAATCCTCGGAAGGGGGCATTTTGTCAGAACGTGGCTCGGTTACCGTGGATGAGCGCACCAATACGATTCTGGTGCGTGACACCCAGGAGTCAATAGACGAAGCCCGGGACATGGTTAATTCGCTGGACATTCCGGTCAAGCAGGTGCTCATTGAAAGCCGTATGGTCACGGTACGTGACAATGCCGATGAACAGCTGGGGGTACGCTGGGGCTTCAGCGATCGTCAGGATGACAATGGCGTGTCCGGGTCACTACAAGGCGCCGATACCATCAATAGCGGGATGGTGCCGGCCATAGGCGACCGGTTAAATGTGGACCTGCCGGTGATCAGTCCGGCAGGCCGGATTGGCTTCCAGGTGGCCAGCCTGGTGGACGGCACCATTCTGGATCTGGAGCTTTCGGCACTGGAATCTGAAAATAAAGGGGAGATAATTGCCAGCCCCAGAATTACCGTGGCCAATCAGCAGGAAGCCTATATCGAGCAGGGTACGGAAATACCCTATGTCCAGGCTACGTCCAGTGGCGCCACTTCGGTAGAATTCAAAAAAGCCGTGTTGAGTCTGAAAGTGACCCCGCACATTACCCCTGACAACCGAATTATACTAGACTTGGTGGTAACGCAGGATACCCGTGGTGAAACTGTGTCGACCTCAACCGGTCCGGCAGTGGCCATTGATACGCAGGAAATCAAGACCCAGGTGCTGGTAGAAAACGGCGAAACCGTGGTGCTTGGCGGTATCTTCCAGCAAATTAATACCGACGATGTGACCAAGGTGCCATTATTCGGCGACCTGCCTGTGGTTGGCAATCTGTTTAAAAATACCGCTAAAATATATCAGAAGCGGGAACTGCTGATATTTGTTACGCCAAAAATTGTCGCTGAAACGCTCTGACCGGCGGCGAGACTTTCGCTAATAATAAGGATTTAACAAAAGGGCGCTATTCAGCGCCCTTTTTACAGCAGTATGCAATTGTAACCTGCTGATAATTAGCTGTTTTAAATTTGACGATAACAAAACTTGCAAGCCCTTGCAGGAAACTGAGATAATCCCGTCCTCGAAAATAAAGCGAGGTTAAGGCATGGTGCTTATTAGACAGATAAATAGGCACGCAAGAATGGGTGGCCAGACCGAGTTTTCATAGCACACCACCCCTAACACTAGAAAAGTTGTGATATAAGCAAATATGGCTGAAAAACGTAATATCTTTTTGGTTGGACCTATGGGTGCGGGTAAAAGCACAATAGGCAGACACCTGGCAGATGAGCTTCACCTAGATTTTTATGATTCCGACCAGGAAATTGAGCGTCGAACCGGTGCTGATATCGCCTGGATCTTCGACCTTGAAGGTGAAGATGGTTTCCGCAAACGCGAAGAAAACGTCATCTACGATCTCACAGACAAGCAGGGTATTGTGCTTGCTACCGGTGGCGGTTCAGTCGTGAACAAATCAGTCCGTAACCGGCTGTCGGCACGTGGTATTGTCGTCTATCTGCAAACCACCATCGACAAACAAGTGGCCCGTACACAACGGGACAAGCGCCGTCCGCTGCTACAAAACGGCAATCCAGAGCAGGTATTAAAAGACCTGGCGGAAGAGCGCAACCCGATGTACGAAGAAGTGGCTGACTACATTGTGGACACGGACGACCAGTCCGCACGCGCGGTGGCCAATCAAATCATTGGTAAAATTGGTTTATAACTAACGCACAAGGAACTACGCCCATGTCAACCGTTACCGTGGAACTTGGAGAGCGTAGCTACCCTATCGTTATCGAAGCCGGACTGCTGACGCAGCCCGGCTTTTTTACGCCCTACATAAAAGGCCCGCGGGCGGTCATTGTCACAAACGAAACGGTCGCCCCCCTTTACCTTGACGGCGTTATCGCCGGCTGTGAGGGTAAGCAGGTAGACACCATCGTGCTGCCTGACGGCGAGCAATACAAGTCGCTGGATCAGTTCGCCGTCGTCATGACCCGGTTGCTGGAAATGAACGCGGCCCGGGACACCACCCTGATTGCCTTAGGAGGCGGGGTCATCGGTGATTTATGTGGCTTTGTGGCCGCCACCTATCAGCGTGGCGTGCCCTTCATTCAGGTCCCCACCACGCTACTGTCCCAGGTCGATTCGTCAGTGGGCGGAAAAACCGCAGTCAACCACCCGCTGGGTAAAAACATGATTGGGGCATTTTATCAGCCGGGGCTGGTGGCCATCGACACCCACTCCTTAAACACCCTCCCCGCCCGGGAGTTTGCCGCCGGCATGGCCGAGGTGATCAAATACGGCATCATTTATGACCGTGACTTTTTTGAATGGCTGGAACACCACGCCGCGGCGCTTAACGCGCTCGACAATGCCACCCTGGTGTCAGCCATCCGGCGTTGCTGCGAAATAAAAGCCGCGGTGGTGGCAAAAGATGAACGGGAAGGTGGATTGCGTGCCATACTCAATCTGGGTCATACCTTTGGCCACGCCATTGAGGCAGAACAGGGCTACGGTAACTGGTTACATGGCGAGGCTGTCGCCGCTGGTACTATAATTGCTTGTAATGCTGCCATGCACCTGGACTGGTTCACCGCGTCGGAAACCCGGCGGGTCAGCAGGTTATTTGAGATGTTCGCGCTGCCAGTCAGCGGCCCGGCGTCAATGACCAAAGCCGACTATATGAAGCATATGCAGCGGGATAAGAAAGTGGCCGCCGGCAAGATCCGGTTCGTCTTACCCCAGCATATTGGCCATGCGGTGGTCACCGACAACGTCAGTGACGAAATACTGACGGCCATACTCTCCTGATACCAGCCCAGGCAGCACTTTGACAGTACGGGGCTTCCCCGGCCACATAGACGGGCTTTCTGAGGACACGCTCATGCACTCTGAATTGCATGATAGATTAGAATATCTGGTAAATTACTCATCGCAGCTGATTTTTGTCAGCGGCGATTCCATTGCGCAGCAACAACGTACCCTGGAAGCGTTTGTATTTCAGCAGCACGAAGACACAGAAATTGCCTTTGTGAACGCCGATGATGCGATGGACATAACCGACTACCGCCGCCAGCTCTGCCGTCAGTTACTGGGGCAGGTAGTGGGCAGCTATGTCCGTCCTCTGAATGAATTGCTGGCCTCGCTGAATCAGCACGAAGGCCCCATCCTGATCACTATCACCCAGTCCCAGTATATGCCTGACAGTTTGCTGCAGGAGTTGTGGGATCTGGTACTGCAGAGTCGTTTTGGTGGCAATAAGCAGCATTTGAATGTGTTGCTGTTCGGAGAAACCCAGTGGGCAGAACGCGCCAAACAATGGCTACCCGCCAAAAATACCGACACCCCGCTACTTATTTCCAGTCAGTCGGTACATACCGACGCAGCGGACTCTGAACTGGACAGGCTGTTAGCGCGCCAGCGCGAAGGCTATCAGCAGCATATGGCAGCCCGTTACGGCAAGTCAGGGACACCGGCCGCCGCGAGAGTACGCCCGGCGTGGTTCTGGATTGCAGTCAGTTGCCTGTTCGTGATTGTTTTTTCCGGGTTGCTCATCTGGCAATACGGCAAGGACATAAGCACCCTGTTCGCCCCGCTGGAGACGCCTTCCCCTGAGCTGGCCACCGACACCGTCGCCCCCGGCTCAGCATTTTCATCGCTGGCAACCGAGCCCCCTGCCGCCAGCGAGGCGCCTGCACCAGCTGGTGTTGCGACAACCCGTGCGCCCACCGCTGAACAGCCTGCCGCCGCGCCGGCGAACAAACCCGAGGGGGCGTTGGTGACCGACTGGCAACAGGCTGTTGCGGCCCTTCCGGACGCCCCGGTGCAGACTACGCAAACCAGCGCCGATACCCGGCAGGACCTGTCCTCCGGGCAGCCGCAGGATCAGCCTGCCAATTCGTCGTTACCGGGTGACGGGTCACAGCAAGCAGCTGCGCCTCCGGGCACCGCTGACTCAAAACTCAGTACCACCAACCCGCAGCGTGGGGTTTCTGACCCGTCGCCAGGTGCACCGGCAGAAACGCAAAAAGTGGTCACGGAAACAGACGCGGCAGTGGCAGCATCGGATAATGCGTTACTGTTAACCAAGCTCCGTGCCGACGACTTTTTGCTGCAACTCGCCGGGCTTAAGGATCGCCAGCTACTGAATGATTTCGTTGCCGACAATCAGCTGGGTGACCTGACCCATGTCTATCAGACTAACCGGTATGGCGGCGACTGGTATGTGCTGGTGTTTCATCAGCCGTTCACGTCTATGGCTGCTGCCAAGGGTGCGCTCACTGCCCTGCCTGCCTACCCGGGCCGCGAGCAGGCCTTTGTGAAGCGCGCCGATCAGGTGCTGGCAGAAATACAACGGTTACCGGCACAGTAGCCACTAAAAAGATGATCGCCTGCAGCCCGGCGAACGTAAAATTTTGTTCATCTTTATAATAAAAGTAGTCACCAGCACAGTATGACGCGTCATAGTATTCAACCGGTACACAGCGATAACCTGAACATCCAGCCTGGCCGTTTGCAGTACCTCACGGTGGCTGCCAGCGCCCTGGTTATTGTCGCGATCAGTGTTTTCTCTGTGCTTTACGGGCAGCTGCCCGGTGAGCCATCAGGGGCCTTTCTGGGCGCATACGGCACGGCGGTAACGCTGCTGGAATCATTCAGTGCCATTCTGCTGTTTGCGCAGTTCAGAAAAACCGGTCACCTGACCTTTGGTTTGCTGGCAATGGCATACTTATGGGTGGCACTGATTGCCCCGGTTCAGGTTGCCGTCCTGGCCGGTGCCTTTACCGATGTCGCCCTGGTCTCCAATTCGCCGTCGCTGGCCGCCTGGCTGTGGACGTTCTGGCACCTTGGTTTTCCGTTGTTCATTGCCGTGGCCATGTTGCTCAATGGCAAAAACCCGGTGGTCATCCATGACTTTGCAAGCTGGTCAGCCCTGTTAGTGGTCGGCACCCTGGTACTGGCCTTCTTAGCCATCGTGCCCACCCTGTTTGGCTGGTTTGAATTTCCGTCATTACTGCGCGACAGCACCGCGTTTTCTGCCACCTTGCTGGATGTCATCGGGCCCCTCAACATTGGTTTATGTCTGGCCGCGCTGGCCATTATCATTATTAAGGGCAAACTCAATAACGGCATTTATGCCTGGCTGGTGATTGCGTTACTGGCTGCAACCTGTGAAGGCATGGTCGCGGTCTACTCCGGCTCGCGGTTCAGCCTGGGCTGGTATGCCGCCCGCGTCCTCAGCCTGATATCTTCCTCAGCGGTATTTTTCGCACTGCTGGTGGAAACCATTCAGCTGTATCACAAAATTATGCAGCAAAATGAGACCCTGTTTGAACTGGCCTCCACCGACAGTTTGTCAGGTCTTGCTAACCGCCGCGCGTTCGATCTGCGATTAAATGACGAGCTCAGGCGCAGCAAGCGCAGCAAAAGCCCGCTTAGCCTGATCCTGCTCGATGTCGATAACTTTAAACAGTTCAATGATCGTTACGGCCATCATAATGGCGATCGCTGTATTGATCATATTGGTACGATACTCACCGCTACCCTGGGCCGGGAAACCGATTTTCCGGCGCGCATCGGCGGCGAGGAATTTGCGGTTGTGTTACCCGGGTCAGACAGTAACGACGCGCAAACCATTGCCGAGCGTATCCGTTACCGTATCGCAGCGACCAGTGTGCAGCTTGACGATGGCAGCGACGTATTCGTGTCAGCCAGTATCGGGGTGAGCACCATGGTGCCCAAATCACGCACCCGCTCTGCCACCTTGTTAAAACAAGCTGACAAAGCCCTGTATGCGGCCAAAGCGGCCGGCAAAAACTGTATTCGTACGGCACAGGCCGCACTTAGCGTGGCATAAGGGTGACGGCATACCCGCGCAGCGGGTGTGGTTACCGAATTTTACTGCAGGCCTACAAAAAAAGCCGGCATCCTGAGTTTGTAGGTTGTCGCGATCTCCGATGCCAGATACAATCCTGATTCATAAGAGTGGTCAGGTCGTGCCTGTCTTGGTTGTCACAATTGGCATGACAAGCTTCAGCACCTTCTGGAAAATCAGAAAGCCACCGCTTCCATTCCGCGCGGGTAGTGTTAAAAGAGCATGATGCATAAGAAAAACCGGGCCTTCCTTAAGTGGGCCGGTGGCAAGTACAGTCTGGTAGAACATATTGAAGCCAGATTACCTCAGGCCAACAAACTCATTGAACCGTTTGTCGGGGCCGGCTCGGTCTTTTTGAATACCCACTACAAAAAGTATTTGCTGAACGACATCAATGCTGATCTCATTAATCTGTATAACTTCCTAAAAACACAGCCAGACGCCGTTATTCATGATGCCCGGCAGTTTTTTACTGCGCGCAATAACGAAGAAAACCGCTATTACAGCTTACGTGAAGAATTTAATGGCACCACGGATGACTATTACCGGGCGGTTCTGTTCTTATACCTTAACCGGCATGGCTATAACGGGCTGTGCCGATACAGCCTGAGTGGCAAATTCAATGTGCCTTTCGGGCGCTACAAGAAGCCTTACTTTCCTGAAGAAGAGATGCTGTTTTTCGCAGAGAAGTCGCAGCGGGCGACGTTTACCTGTCTGCCTTTTGAGAAAGTATTCAGCCGTGCCCGTCGGGGCAATGTGGTCTATTGCGACCCGCCGTACGCGCCCATCAGCAAAACCGCCGCTTTCACCAGTTATGCCGCCCGCAGCTTTGGTCACGAGGCCCAGCACAAGCTGGCCACTCTGGCGCACCGGGCCTCAGCAGTCCGCGGTATTCCGGTACTGATTTCCAACCACGATCTGCCGGTGACCCGCGAGCTTTATCAGGGTGCCGATTTCAGTATGCTGTCAGTTAAACGCTCAATCAGTCAAAATGGTGCGAAACGCAAACCGGCGGCTGAAATACTGGCGTTTTTCCCGCCGACGGACAATCCGGTGAAGCCCCGCCGCGCCAGAAAAAAACCCAAAACGGTGGCCGCCAATGCGGCGCGGATTACCCTGACCTGAACACACCCGGTCGTTGTCAGCCGGCGAGCGGCGGTGGCTGTTACATAATTAACACTGCTCGCTCACTAGCCTGACGTAAACCCTGCGGGTACCGCGCAGTCACACCCTCCGCGTCCGGATCACTGCACCAGCCAGCGCACGAACACCAGCAAGCCTGCAACAAACAAGGCCACAAATACCACGCCCACAATGATGTATAGCAGCGGGGAGGTGTGATTAAAATCCCGTTGGTAGTTTTGCTGGCTCTGCACGCCAAAGGCGCTCGCCAGTACACTCAGAATAACTGCGATGAGACCAGGTTTTGTGGAACCTGACACTATTTGCCTTGCGGGGAGGACAGATCGCCATCGTTATTGTCGTCGTGCAATAACTCAAGCAGGTCCAGATAATGAAAGTCGTAGGAAAGCGAACGTCCGGCCATCCAGGATAACCAGCTGACTTCGCCCATGTTGGCACGGCTGCACTGGTTGTGGATATGACTGGCAGGTAAACGGGAATCGAACTGCTGCTCAGGCTGAAATTCACACACGGTTTCCGGCTCTGTTATCGCCACAGCGCCTGCCAAACCGAGGCCAGCGACACATGCCATCATTGTCATGCTGGTTTTAATCGTCATCCTGAACACACCAATACCGCTTAAAAATTAACCTTATTATAATACTAACGCTGCGAACAACAACCACTTCTTAACAGAAATAACAAACCGGGTACCGTTGGGCGTACCCGCG
>JBPEWW010000094.1:0-7387 GCA_052032275.1 Alteromonas sp.
ACGAACCGAGCGCACGCTGCTGACGATGCGCTAGCCTGCCAGCTTTGGTAATGCGCCAGTCGCTAAGCGCCGGCGTGACATGGCTATACCTGGTCAAGGTCTGGCTTACCAGCCACTTACCCGTGACCAGACGGCCTGAGGCTGCTGGTGTGCATCGACAACGGTGTACTGAGCAAACTGGCTGGCAGTGGCACAGGCATGCACTGGCAGGATGCGTAACAGCTGACCGAACCCGAAAATATCAGGATCTATCTGTTTGCCGTCCCGGTGGCAAATAATGCCATGTTCCTGATTGGTCTGCGCCACGTACCAGCCGTCCAGTAGCTGGCCTTTCGCATCGCACACCAGACCGTAGCCGCAGTCAAACGTGGTTCCCGCGGTGCCGGTGTCGCGGGATAACGCCATCCACCCGGCGTCAATGAGCACCTGCCCTTTGTGTGCCTGCGTGCCAATGACAGAAGTGAGCACAGACAGCGCAATATCATCGACCTGACAGACACCCAGTCCTGCCATGACGCAATCAAACGTGGCATACACGCCGGCCCGAATTTCCGTAATACCGGCTCTATCCACGTCTTCCAGGGCGGTGGGTGTTGAGCCAATCGACACCATCTGACAGCTGATGTCATGGTCAGCGAGATGCTGCACGGCCTGTCGCATGCGGGCTACTTCCTGTTGAGCCATGTTGCGACGGGCGGCCGCCGTAAAGCTGCCATAGGACGCACCTGCATGGGCAACCAGGCCATGGAAACGGAGTTTGTCAGAGTTGGTGAGCAGGGCCGCAAGTCCGGGAAGCGCGCTGGCATCAGGCTGAATACCAGCGCGATGGCCATCCACGTCGATTTCAATTGCCACGTTGAGGGGATGCGGCGACTGCCAGGCCTGAGCCAGTGCTCTGGCCCCTGCCATCGAATCCACCATCACCGTAAGCAGGGCATCATCCGCAATCAGACTGGCCACTTCGGGCAGCTTATTCGGTGTCACCACCACCGCATACAGGATGTCACGGTAACCCGCGGCCAGGAAATAACGGGCCTCGGCCAGTGTTGATACGGTAATGGGCGTGCCAGGCGGCGCGTAATAGCGCGCTGCCTCCACACTTTTCAGTGTTTTGACATGGGGACGCAGCTGGCACCCCTGACTCGCTACGTGGGTAGCGACACGCGCCACATTGCGTTTGAATTTGGCCTCGTCAATAAGGCAGGCCGGGGTCATCGGTGTACTCTCAGGCATGGGCTACATATTAAAATGAATGACAACCAGGTTGGCGCAGGCCGCCAGAAAAATTGCCAGAAAGGTGAAGATCATGCCGATAAACCGCTGCCAGCTGGCGCCTTCATGCTGGCGCAGTCCGTAGGCGTGCAGTAACCGGCCAAACAACAGAAAGCAGCAGATGCCATGTATGATCCAGTTATATTCACTGTTACCTTCCAGGCAGGCAATCATGATCAGCGTAATCGGTACATACTCACTGAAGTTGCCATGCGCCCGGGATAAACGCCGCAAATCTTCATTACCGCCATCCCCCAGGCTCACAAAATTACGACGTCTGGCTCCTATCACCAGTAATGACAGGTACAGGTAACACAAGCCCAGCAGGCTCGCATAGAACGCGGTAATTGGTAAAATCATTGCTCCTCACTTAGGCACGAATGGCTGTGCTGTTTCCATGGATAATAACTTCATTGTGGCAAGCTTCTGTTTCAGTGGCAAAATTTTCTTTCGCTGATTCGCACGCACAAAAAAGGCCGCGAATGCGGCCTTTAGCGGTGTCGGCGGTTAGCCCAGCAAATCGGCTAACTGGCGGCTCACCTGCTCCACAGGCTGAGTACCGTCAAGCTTATGATATTCGCAGTTACCCTTGCTGGCTTCTTCACTGTAGTAGTTAACCAGCGGCTTGGTCTGCTCATGGTAAACACCTAAGCGTTTACGCACGGTGTCTTCTTTGTCGTCATCACGGATGATGAGTGCTTCACCCGTCACATTATCCTGCCCATCTACTTCTGGCGGATTATACACCACATGATAAACCCGTCCTGAGGCGGGATGCACACGACGGCCACCCATACGCTCAACAATTACATCATCAGGAACATCAAATTCAATCACATGATCAATCACAATACCGGCGTCTTTCATGGCATCGGCCTGAGGAATGGTACGCGGGAAGCCGTCCAGCAGGAAGCCGCCTTTACAGTCATCCTGGGCTATACGCTCTTTTACCAACCCGATAATGATATCGTCAGACACCAGTTTGCCTTCATCCATTACCCGTTTGGCAGCCAGACCTAACTCGGTCCCGGCATTAATGGCAGATCTCAGCATATCACCGGTTGAGATCTGTGGGATCCCATACTTCCCCATCAGGAACTGGGCCTGAGTTCCCTTACCGGCACCCGGGGCGCCAAGTAGAATAATTCGCATGCGCGCGCTCTCCGCTTAATTTAATTTACTGACGGCACTTTACACATTCAATCTGAGGGTGACAAGTACAAGGAGGCTTTCTCTGGCAGGTTCTGCATAATCGGCTGTCAATCCGGCTAAAAGCAACCCAAAATAGTGTAATGCCGCCCTTTAGCGGACATAAAAAAACGGGCCCGAAAGCCCGTTTTTTGCATATCAATATCGCCTACTTCGCCAGATTCATCAGCAGCGTATTCAGCTTGCGCACGAAACTGGACGGATCCTTCAGGCTGCCCTGCTCAGACAGCGCAGCCTGATCAAACAGTACTTCTACCCACTGATTGAACACCGCTTCGTCCTGCATACCTGACAGCATCTTCACTAACTGATGCTCCGGGTTGAGCTCGAAGTGGTACTTCACGTCAGGTACCGGCTGACCGGCAGCCTGCATCAGCTTCATCATCTGCGTTGTCATACCGTTCTCGTCGGCAACAATGCAGGCCGGAGAGTCGGTCAGACGGTGGGTAAACTTCACGTCTTCGACCTTGTCACCCAGTGCCTTTTTGGCCCGCTCAAGAATGCCTTCGACTTCTTTCTCGGCAGCTTCCTGCGCTTTTTTCGACTCTTCATCTTCCAGGTCGCCAAGGTCTAAGTCACCTTTTGCAATGGACTGGAACTGCTTCTCACTGAACTCTGTCAGGTGCGACATCAGCCATTCGTCAATGCGCTCACCCATCAGCAGCACTTCGATGCCTTTCTTGCGGAAGATTTCCAGGTGCGGGCTGTTCTTCGCAGCAGCATAGCTGTCGGCGGTCACATAATAGATCTTGTCCTGACCGTCTTTCATGCGTTCAATGTAGTCGGCCAGCGAAACAGTTTGTGCATCCGAGTCATTGTGTGTAGACGAGAAGCGCAGCAGACCGGCAATTTTCTCGCGGTTTGAGAAGTCCTCTGCAGGCCCCTCTTTCAGCACGGTCCCGAACTCGTTCCAGAACGACTGGTATTTATCCGCATCGTTTTTGGCCATTTTCTCAAGCATTTGCAAAGCACGCTTGGTGCAGCCCTGACGCAGGGCCTGCGTAACCTTGTTATCCTGCAGGATCTCACGAGACACGTTCAGCGGCAGATCGTTCGAGTCTACCAGGCCTTTCACGAAACGCAGGTAGGTTGGCATAAACTGCTCGGCATCATCCATAATGAAGACGCGTTGTACATACAGCTTCAAGCCATGCTTCTGATCCCGGTTCCACATATCAAAGGGTGCTTTAGCAGGGATATACAGCAAACTGGTATATTCGTTTTTGCCTTCGACCTTATTGTGCATCCACGCCAGCGGATCGCTGAAGTCGTGAGAAATATGCTTATAAAACTCTTTATATTCCTCGTCAGAAATGTCTGACTTTTCGCGGGTCCACAGAGCGGTTGCCTTGTTAACTGTTTCCCATTCACCTGGCTGGGCAGGGGTTTTCTCACCGTCTTCCCCCTCCTGCTCAGGCACTTCGTCTTTCCACATCATCACAGGAATACTGATGTGATCGGAGTATTTGTTCACGATTGAGCGCAACCGCCAGTTATCGGCAAACTCTTTCTCGTCTTCACGCAGGTGCAACACGATGTCGGTACCCCGGCTCGGCTTGCTGATTTCGGCAATGGTAAACTCACCTTCACCGTCAGATACCCACTCTACCCCCGCGTCCGGATCTGCGCCGGCGGCACGGGTGCGTACCGTCACTTTATCGGCCACGATAAATGCTGAGTAGAACCCTACCCCGAACTGACCGATAAGCTGGGAGTCTTTGGCGGAGTCGCCAGACAACTTATTAAAAAAGTCTTTGGTGCCAGATTTGGCGATGGTTCCAAGATTAGCAATGACCTCATCACGGGTCATACCAATACCGTTATCAGAAACGGTAACCGTGCCAGCCTCTTTATCAACAGTCAGTTTCACGCTCAGATCACTGTCGTTTTCGTACAGGGCTTCATTTTCAAGCGCGCGGAACCGCAATTTGTCTGACGCGTCGGCGGCGTTAGAAACAAGTTCGCGTAAGAAGATTTCTTTGTTGGAGTACAAAGAATGAATCATCAGACTTAATAGTTGTTTTACTTCGGTCTGGAAACCATGGGTTTCTTTGTGGGCCGTTTCAGCCATAATCCGGAATCTCCTCGTTGATTGGATCATTTAACACTTCACGAGGTAGGGGTGCTTGCAGCGCTTTTCAAGCACCGCAAGCACATTTTTTGTCAGATCAGACCTTGCGACGCCCTGAAAATGCGTGGGTGAGTGTGTTGCCGTCAATATATTCCAGCTCGCCCCCTACCGGGACACCGTGGGCGATGCGGCTGGCCTCCACCGAGGCATTGGCACACAGCTGGGCGATATAATGGGCTGTGGCCTCGCCTTCGACGGTGGGGTTGGTCGCCAGAATGACTTCACTGATGTGGCCTTCCTGTAACCGGGACTCCAGTTTATCCAGACCAATTTCGTCCGGCCCGATACCATCGATAGGAGACAGGTGGCCCATCAGCACAAAATACTGGCCTTTGTAGGACAGGGTTTGTTCGATGGCCAGCACGTCCTGCGGGCTTTCGACTATACACAGCAGGCCACTGGCTTCCCGCTCGGGGTGGCGGCAAATTTCACAGACCTCATCCTCGGTAAAGGTTCGGCAACGCTGACAGTGAGAAATGTGCTCCATGGCGTTGTGCAGTACATTACTCAGACTAAGCGCGCCTTCACGGTTGCGCTCCAGCAGGTGAAATGCCATACGCTGTGCACTCTTGTTGCCCACGCCGGGCAGGCAGGTAAGCGCGGAAATTAATTCCGCCAGTAGCGGGCTAAACTTCATTGATAAAATTATACCGACTTGTTGAAGCCAGGTGAGGCTTCGTTACTGATTAGTGCTGATGTATGATTTTCAGCGGCCTGTAGTGGTGTGGTCATTAATTGCATCACTCAACGTTACTCATAATCACTTAAATAGTCCCCCTGCGTGCCCATAAATCCGTTTCCAACCTGAACCTGCCACTGTCTTAATGCTGTCAGCTCTAAAACTGCCTTTTCCGCATTCCGTTCCGGGCGTAAACTCACCCATAAGACATTTTGCTCCGGTGCAGCCTGAAGAATTTTAGACCACCGCCAGCGAATTCCCTTAGTAAGCGACGTTCCAGACGCAGTGGTTAAAACCCAGGATTTGGCGCACAACTCTGCCTGGGACATCATACACGCCATCACTCTCAGGGTATATACAACGCCATTGTTCGAATCGCCATTGTTTATTTTGACGTCGCTGAGTGAATTGCAATGCCCCCATCAGGCTTGCAAAAGAACACGGAGGGTACGGGCTGTAACGGCTTTCCGGCGCGGGGGGCCCTGCCAGGTATACCGCTTCCAACAGCAGCAGGTAACTGCACACCGGCTTCCCTACTCGCACAGGGAAGCCGGCGCAAGAGGAGGTTTAATTAGTTCAGGAACGTCGCAAGATCTTCCACGTGCCCTTTTGTTTCTCCGATAAGCTCGCCAATTTCATCGGCAGCCTCATTCGAGTTATGCGCCAGCTTGCGCACTTCATCGGCCACGACTGCAAAACCCCGCCCCGCTTCCCCTGCCCTGGCCGCTTCAATTGCCGCATTGAGCGCCAGCAGGTTGGTCTGTTCTGAAACAGCATTAATGGATGTCACGATCCCCTGGATCCGGTCCAGTATCTGTGACATGGCGGAGTGGGTATTTTTAATCAGCGTGTTTCTTTCTGACACGTTGTTGCCCTGGACGACCAGCTTTTCAATAGCCCCATTGAAATCTTTCAGGGGTGAAACAATACAGTCCAGAACAACCCAGTCGTCACCATCCGGTACCTTCAAAATAACCTGTTCCGACTGGCCATTACGAATGCGTGCTACCGTATCGGGATCTTCGATGAGCTTAAACAGGTTGCCTACCGCCCGGCCGAAGCCGGCTGAATCGTGAAAAGAGGTTTGCGCCAGGCAATGCGCATTGCACCGAAGTAAAGCGCCCTCTGGGGTAAACTCGATCACTGCCGAATGCCCATCAATCGCTTCCATTTGATTCAGCTGTTTCAGGTTTTGGTCTTTGATGTCTCTGATGTCTGAGCTGACGCCAACAAAGCCGGTATGTTTTCCTTGCTCATCGTAAGTGGGATTAACGGCAAGAATGATCCAGTAAGGCACCCCGTTAACATCATAATTGAGGATTTCCTCAGAAAACGGTTGTTGCTGCTTCAGCTTCTCGGATATCCGCCGGGTGGTGGCCGGATCCGTGGCTGCACCTTGCAGGAACGAGCCGGGTTTTTTGCCACGCACGTCCGCCAAAGAATGCCCGGTCAGGGCTTCAAACCCTGGGTTGACATATTGAATGCCGCCCCGGGTATCAGTAATAAGCACGGAAGTACTGGTATTGCTGACCACCGTGGATAACAGTGACAGCTCGTTGGTTTGCTGTGCCTCAGCGGTGATATCCCGGGCACAAACAAGGGTAAAAGCGCCGTGATCGAGTTGCAGTGGGGTTGAAGACGCAGCAAAAATGCGCGGCTCACCTTGCACGTCCACCCGGAAATTGTGCCCGGTAGCACCACACAGCCTGCGCAGAGAGCCAAGACTTACCGAGGTATCAGTGGTGTTTGCCGTTAGAATGGATTTTGCAAGTGCGTTGGTAAACACGGGCGTGTCCTTGGCATCGTAAACGATAAGTGCCTCATTGACCTGATCCATCACCGCGCGCTGGAATGACTGTTCCAGAACGACATTGGTGGTGTCCTGAAAAAAATATACCGCCAGCATGTGGCTCCCTTCCTGGTAGGCAGTCTGAGTTACACGGTAGTGTCGCGGTGGCTGGCCAAGGCAAATCATATCCTTGCCCCGCAAAAACAGATGGAGGGCTTCGCCCTGATGATTGTGTTGAATTGCCTGGCCGCTCTCAACGGAATCAGGCAGACCAAATAACTGAATGCCATCGTAATTTGCAGCCAGG
>JBPEWW010000095.1:0-3877 GCA_052032275.1 Alteromonas sp.
CCGGGGTGTGCCAGGCAGCTGCGTTAGTTCAGCAACTGGCGCGCAAAGGTACCCTGGACAAAGAAGCGTGTGAAGCGTCGCTATCCAGCATTCTGGTCACCGATCCCGAGTCGCCGCAGCATGTGTATGGCCAGTTGAGTAATCTGAACGTGGGCTATCGTACCCTAGTGGCCCAACTGTCAGACAAGCCCGCGGCCAAAGACACCGAGCTTACCCGCTACATTGCCAGTATTCTCGGCCTTGAGCGCAAACTTGCGAAAAAGCCCGCCGCGCTTAGCGAGCTTGGCGAGCGTATTTCGCATGTGCAACGGCAACTGGCCCACGTAGATTTCGATAATGTACAGATAACGTCGTCGCTGGCCAGCATCTACTCGGATGTCATCAGCCCGCTTGCACCGCGGATCCAGGTCGCAGGCAACCCTGATCACCTCAGTCAGCCAGTGCACCAGCATCGGGTTCGGGCGTTATTGCTGGCCGGCGTACGTTCGGCTGTTATGTGGCGTCAGATGGGTGGCCGGCGCCGACAAATCCTGTTTCAACGCAAACGCATTTTACATAGCGCAACTCAGGCGCTCAGATTAATCAATTAGTTGAGGAGCTAAAGGTGGAACTGACTCAGTTGACCGCAATTTCCCCTGTCGATGGTCGCTACGCTGGCAAAAGTGAAGCACTGCGGAGTATTTTTAGTGAGTACGGGTTACTGAAATACCGGGTGCAGGTAGAGGTACGCTGGCTGCAAATGCTGGCAGAGCATGACCAGATAGCAGAAGTTCCTGCCTTCAGTGCCCAGTCCAATCAGTTACTTAACGATATCGTTGCCAATTTTTCGGTGGACGATGCCATGCGAATTAAGGAAATTGAGCGTACCACCAACCACGACGTCAAGGCTGTCGAATATTTTCTGAAAGAACAGGTTGCCGATAACAGCGAACTGAATGCCATCAGTGAGTTTATTCACTTTGCCTGTACCTCTGAGGACATCAACAACCTGTCGCACGGCCTGATGTTGCGTGAAGCCCGGGATGATGTGCTGCTCGGCTACTGCGATGAGCTGATTGACGCTATCACGCAACTGGCTAAAAAGTATAAAACCGTACCTATGATGGCCCGCACTCACGGTCAGCCGGCGTCGCCTACCACCATGGGTAAGGAAATGGCCAACGTGGTGGTGCGACTGCAGCGTCAGCGTGCGCAGATTGCGGCAGTGCCGTTACTGGGCAAAATTAACGGCGCGGTGGGCAATTACAATGCGCATTTATCTGCCTACCCCAAGGTTGACTGGCATGCTGTCTCGGAAGCGTTTGTCAGCAGCTTGGGCCTGAGCTGGAACGCCTACACCACCCAAATTGAGCCGCATGACTATATTGCCGAGCTATTTGACGCAGTGGCACGCTTCAATACCATTCTGATTGATTTCGATCGGGATATCTGGGGCTATATCGCGCTGGGTCACTTCAAGCAAAAAACCGTAGCCGGGGAAATTGGCTCATCCACGATGCCACATAAAGTGAACCCCATCGATTTTGAGAATTCAGA
Organism: Alteromonas sp.; assembly: GCA_052032275.1. Classification (GTDB taxonomy): domain Bacteria; phylum Pseudomonadota; class Gammaproteobacteria; order Enterobacterales; family Alteromonadaceae; genus Alteromonas. The sequence continues at coordinate 1,537 of JBPEWW010000095.1, forward strand.
AGGAAATCTGGGGCTGGCTAACGCCATTTTTGATCATCTGGCTGCCAAATTGCCTATTTCACGCTGGCAGCGCGATCTGACCGACTCGACGGTGCTGCGTAATCTGGGCGTGGGCGTGGGTTATGCTGTGATTGCCTACCAGGCCACCCTGAAAGGTGTCAGCAAACTGGAAGTCAACGAGCAAAGTCTGCTGAATGAGCTGAACAGCAACTGGGAACTGCTGGCTGAGCCTATTCAGACCGTAATGCGCCGCTACGGCATTGAGAAGCCCTACGAGAAGCTCAAAGAACTGACCCGTGGCAAGCGTGTCAATGCCCAGGCTATCGCCGCCTTTATCGATGATCTCGATATGCCCGAGGAAGCCAAGCACGAGCTGAAAGCATTATCCCCCGCCACTTACATTGGCCAGGCAATCCGTCTGGTGGATCAGTTATTACCTGAATAACTTCCCGGTACAATTCCGGTAGTTGCCCAGTCCGGGCACTACCGGAGCGACCATGTACCAGTCACCGGCACGCGGTGCCGCAGAATGCCATATTTTTAATCAGCTACAGGCCACTGCCCGCCTGATGCTGGTGTGCCTGGTCTGGCACATTCCATTTGCCGTTTACCTGCTTAATACCAGTAGCCCGCTGGCGTTCATCAATATCACCGTGCACGGGGCGGCGCTCGGGGTAACCCTTTGGCTTTGCAGCAGGCACTGGTGGCGGCCAGCCCGTCACCTGCTGCTATGCAGCCTGCTTTCGTTTATCACGTGGGCAACATTGATGTGGCCTGCAGGACTGGCAACTCCCTACTTTCTGTTACTTGGCAGCGTCACGTGCGGGTTCTTTTTCCGGACGGCGGAACGGCTCCAGCAGCGGCTGTGGGCGTTGACGTTTGCGAGCGCATTTGTAGTCCTCAAGTTGCGGCACATAACCGCCCCGCCCGGCCTGTGGGACCTGGTGATTATCAGTAATACCCTGCTGCTGGGCGTTGTCAGCCTGCTTATTTTACATTGTCTGCAAACCCATGCGACGCGGCGCTGGCAAAGTATGACAAGCCGACAGCGAACGCTGCAGGCGCAGTTGTCAGCCCTGCTGCCGCCCGTATTATCCACGCAGGGAAGTGCCTTCGTGCCGGGCCACTCACAGCCGATGGATGCCTGCGTGGTGTTATTTGCTGACCTGACCGGCTTTCGGCAACTGACGGATAATCTCGGTGATGAAGGCGTAGTGGCGCTTCTGCATGCTCTGTACCGGCGTTTCGATGAACGCGCCCTGCATGCCGGAATTCACCCCATAAAAACCAATGGCGATGAATATATGGCCGCCATTTCCCCGGACCTTGCCAGCTGTGCTGATATCTCCAGGCAGGCGCTTACCCGTCGTATGCTTAGCTTCGCCCGTGGACTGTTAGACGATTGCGAGCAGGTGTCCGCAAGTATGGATATTCCGGTCAACATCCGCATTGGGATTGCCGCAGGCCCGGTACAGGCAGGGATCATTGGTAACCTGCGTCTGTCATTCGATATCTGGGGCCGCACCGTTAACCTCGCGTCCATGCTGGAACAGCTCTGTGAACCCAACCGGGTATTATTGAGTGACACCGCCTGTCAGGCCTTTTCAGACCTGCCCGGTGATATTCAGCCGCGGGCCGTTGTTCTGCCTGGCGGGCCTGCAAGGGCGTGGCAATTCACGGCGTCGGCCATTGAAGCAGTGTGTAAATGCCGCCATAATGCAGCCTGACTTCTTCACCTGTTTTTTTATGACCTTTTCCGCAGACCATTTTCTTCAAGAGCACTGGCAGAAATCGCCGGTGGTGTTACGCAGTTTTTACCCTGACTTTGCCGATCCTATTGATGAGCATGACCTGGCAGGTCTGGCCCAGGAAGAGGACGTCGACAGTCGTATTATCCGTAAGGTCAGCGAAAGCTGGGAGTTGGAGCACGGGCCTTTCGACGATTTTAGCGCGCCCTGCCAGGGTCACTGGACCCTGCTGGTACAGGATGTCGACAAATACATTGCTGAAGTAGACACGCTGACCAATGCGTTTCGGTTCATTCCCAACTGGCGGGTTGACGATGTGATGGTGAGCTATGCTGTCGCCGGGGCCGGGGTCGGTCCGCATGTCGATCAGTACGATGTATTCCTTATTCAGGGTAAAGGCAAACGGCGCTGGCGGGTGGGGCCGCCTGGCACTTATCAGGAGGTGTTCCCTCACCCGGCGTTACGCCAGTTACGCGACTTCCCTACCCATTTCGAGGTAGAGCTGCAACCGGGTGATGTGTTGTACATCCCCCCTGGCTGGCCTCACGAAGGGGTCACGCTGAATGATAGTCTGACCTACTCGGTAGGCTTTC
>JBPEWW010000096.1:0-4881 GCA_052032275.1 Alteromonas sp.
CCCGGTAAATGTCACTGGCCTGCGGCGAAGCGAACAGGTTGGTCTTGTCGCTTAAAAACACCGCGCTGAGCCCGGCCCGCGCAAAGCTTTGTTTAACCACCTGCGCCTCCGGCGTACTGCGTACCAGAACGGCAATGTCACTGGGTTGCACCGGATGATCACCGAGTGTTGCCTGGGCCAGCAGACGGCTGATTTCACTGGTCATCCAGTCAGCCAGCTGGTGCTGCAACTGGGCTTTTGCCGGTTTTCGCTCATCATCGGCGCTCAGCAATGCATAGTTCATGGCCGCCCGGTGCGCGGCCGGATCACACAGTGGGGTCGCGGCCGCTTTCGCATGGGGGGTGGCGTTGACAGGTTCATAGCGGATATCAAAACCAAACACATCCGCTGGCTCACCCGCCAGCGGCGCGCCATAGAACAGCCGGTTGTATGCGGCCACCATGGGGCCCACAGAGCGCCAGTTGGTATCCATTACCCAACGGTAGTCTGCATGCCTGCCGGCCTTTAAGTAGGTGAAAATATCGCCGCCACGGAAGCCATAAATCGCCTGTTTAGGATCACCAATCATCATCAGGCAATGCTGCGGATGTCCGGCCGGATACAGGGTATCCAGAATGGCATACTGATTGGCGTCGGTGTCCTGAAACTCATCTATCAACGCCACCGGATATAACTGGCGCAACTGGCTGGTGACCGGACTGTCGGGCTGTTGCACCTGCGCGGCCAGTGCCACAATCAGGTCATCGAAGTCCAGTACCCCCAGCCGGCGTTTCTGCGTAGCCACGTGTTGCCGTATATAATCAATTGCCTGCGCCATCAGTTGCAAGGCCGGCACGGCGGCCAGCTGATTACTCAGTGCCTTTTCCAGTTCACCCAGGCCGTCTTTCACGCTGGCAGCCAGCGCCTTTACCGGGTCCAGCAGCGCCTTGATGTCAGGCTGGTTTCGGTATCGGTTGCCATTGACAAATTTACTCACCTGCGGTGGCGGCGCCACCAGCTCCGCGTCGCGAAGCCAGTCTGCCAGCACCTCCCACTCGCGCTGCCGGGTTTCCCTGTCCGTGGCCTTTTTGCAGTTGTGCACCAGCGTATCCAGCAGCACGCCTTCATTATCAAGCACGGTGCGGCGCACATCGGCAAACCGGTCTGCCAGGGCCTCTTGCATTGTGTCCCGGGCTGCCTGGGCCTCCGCCCGCACTGCTGTCTCATCGCTTACCCGCGGTTGCAGGTCGCTGCGGGCGGGACGTTCGAATTGCTGCAGTAATGTCTGGGGCTGATGCCAGCCCTGCGCGACCAGTAACGCATAGGCGTCGCTGTCGCTGGCCTGCAGACGTATCCAGTCACTGGCGGCCTCCAGGTACATCTCCCGGGTGTCGGTGGCCAGAGTTTGCGCCATTGCAGTGCCACTGTCGAATGCCAGCTGACCGAGCACTTTGTTACAAAATCCGTGAATGGTAAATACCGCGGCATCGTCCATTTCCAGTAATGCCGCCTGCAACATCGCTAACCCCTGGTCAGGGTCACAGTGTTCAAACAGCTGCCGGTATACGGGGTCGGCATCGCTCAGCGCGCTCTGCGGTGATACCATTGCCTGCTGCCAGAAGGCCATCACCTCACGCAGCGTGTCAGCCAGCCGCCCCCGGATTTCCTCGGTTGCCGCATTGGTGAACGTCATGACCAGGATCTGCTGGACCGGCAACGCTTTTTCCAGCAGCAAGCGCACATACAACCGGGTTATGTTATAGGTTTTGCCGGTGCCCGCACTGGCTTCAATCAGGTGGCGGCCCGCCAGCGGCATGGCCGGTACATTCAGGGTTTGCTGGCTCATAATTTGGTGTCTTTTAGCTGGTTTTCCATTACCCGGCACAGCGGCTCAAGTTCGTCTAGCGGCAGCACCTCTGCGGTTATGCCCTGCGGATAAAACCACTGTACGTAAGGATCATCTGCAAGACTGGCCTGAAACGGTGACGATGCCTGCACGATTGTGCGTAACTCCTGTGCCCCTGCCTCATCCAGTACAAACTCGGCCACAGGTGTGCCGGCAGCCTTCTTATAAAGCTTCAGGGCCAGATCGACAAATCCAGCCAGCGGTTGCTGCAACGCCCGCAGATACAGTTGCTCAATCTCACTGAGGAGCGTCTGCGCGGATTCTGCGTCAAGCGGCTGAAACACCGCTTTGCGCACAGTAAAACTGCCCGTTGCCCACTTCAGGTAAAACACTTCGTAGGGCTGTGTTATGCCGGCTGCCGCAAAACACAGTGAAGTAATGAGTTGCTCACACTTGCGCTGCGTGTGCTGACTTCCCGCGTGGCGCCACTTGAGCTCACCGGCGCCCTGCCACGCGTGTGTGGCGATGGCGAGTTGTCGTCCTTGCCAGGTCACCGTGAGCGGCTCGGCATCACGCAAGCCGATGGCAGTTGTCAGTGCCTGCGCGGCTTCCTGCCACTGTGTGAGCACTGCGGTACTCAGCGGCGTGTCCGGCAGGTCGCCGTGCATGCGGGTTCGCTGTGCGATCCCGGCGATAACATCGTCAGTCACCCCGACTGCGCTCATCGCCTCAATGACCTGGTAACGGGAGAGGTTATTTTCCACGAAGGGTTCGGTGTTTTCCAGCAAGGGCGCCGCCGGATCCAGATAGACGCCCAGCTGCTGATTAGCGTAATACCGTAACGGGTGCGCCAGACACCGGGCGATCTCTGCAGGTGTTACCTGCTCCGGCAACACCGCATCCTCCAGCACCACGGCTTGCCTGGCGTCAGCGGCGACGGGCTGCTGAATGGCCCTGGCCAGCTTTAGCCAGCCGCGCTCAAAGCCCGGCTTTGCTGACTGAAAGCAGCCGGCACTGAACGGATGTAATGGTATGGGTTTAACCAGCCGGTGGGCCGGACACTGATAGCCTGTGGCAAGCGTATTCAGGAACTCTGCCAGTACCAGTGAGGGCTGGCGGTCGCTGTTGTCCTGCGCGCTGTTGCCCTGATAGCTCAGATAGAGGTGATCCCGGGCCGAAATAATTGCCTCCAGAAAGAGGTAACGATCTTCCAGTCGCCGGGAACGATCCCCTGACTTGCGCGGCAGTGCCGCCATCAGGTCAATGCTGGCCGGGGCTGCCTGCCGGGGGAATTCACCGTCGTTCAGCCCCAGTACGGCCACCACCCGAAAAGGGATACTGCGCATTGGTAACATCGAGCAAAAAGTAATTTGCCCGGTCATAAAGTGGTTACCGGCATCGGGTGACGCAAAGCGTTTCAGTAACACTTCCCGCACCTGGCGCAAATGCAATAATTTATCGTAACCCGCCTCTTCGCAATGGGCCGCGAGATCGGCCGACGCCTTGCCGAGGCTTTCCCAGGTGACGGTTTGATCTGGCAACGGTGCAAAACAACTGTCGCGGAGGGTCAGCAAATACGTGTGCCACTCAGCTGCCGTGCGTGACCGGTTCAGCACGCTGGCGTGCTCGCTCAATACCTCCAGAATGTGCATCAGTTTGCCCAGGGTGACCGCCTGTTGCCCTTCCACATCAGGGAGTGTCAGCAGATTGCGTGTTATAACGGGGGTGTCCTGATACACCATACCCAACAGCAGCCGGCGCAGTCCCCACCACCAGCTATAGGTGTCAGATGCGGTCGCCCCCTCGCTGATAGCCTGCTTATGGTCCCCATCCAGCCCCCAGTGCACATGTGCCTGGGACAGCCAGTACGTCATCAGCTCGATATCATCATCATTAAGCTCAAAGCGGGCCTGCATGGCATCCAGACGCAGTAAGTCCATAATTTCTGCAACCCGAAAACGGCTATCAGGCAGCGTCAGCAGGCTGATAAAGGCGGCCACCATGGGATCGGCATCCAGCGGCGCACGGTCGGCAATGGAACACGGCAGTCGTGGCGGCGACTGGACCTCGGGCCGGGGCGTACCTACCCGGTGAAATACGGCATCAATAAGTGGTGCATATTCTTCAATCGCCGGGCACATCACCACAATATCTGACGGCATTAAGCCTGGGTCGTCCTGCATCCAGCTGAGTATCTGATCATGCAGTGCCTGCACTTCCCGCAGAGCGGAATGCGCCGACACCACCATGACACTGTCGTCCTCTGGCTGCGGCGCTGTGCTATGCGCGGGCCTGACCGCCTGTAAGATATCCTGCTGAATAGCACACAGCAGTCCCGCGGGCCGGGCTACCTCTGCCGGTACGGGTGTGTCAAACGCACTGACCTCAAACGTATCCAGCTGCGTCAGCAAATTGAACAGATCCCGGCCCTGCTTACCCAGATTGCCTAAAAACGGGTTCGACTGATCGTCTGTCATCCATGCGTGGATCCCAGACTCACGAATAGCCCGGGCCTGTTCGCGATCACTTTTGCTGTCTCCCCAGTAATTGACGCTGGGATTCAGATGAAAAATATGAATATCCGTGTGCCGGGCCAGGGCGTCGATAAATGCCACTAGCTGAGGTGCCATCGTATTGATAGCAAAAACGATAATACTGGCGGGTAACGCAGCCGGACTGCGGCCCTCCTGGAGGGCCATAAGTGCCTGCTGATGCAATCGCGCAGGGTGTAACGGCGCCGCCCTGACCAGTGCACGCCATAAACTGGCCTGCCAGGCTTCCATGCTGTTGTCTGTGTGAACAAGTTCACCCGCTTCCCACGCAAACAGCCAGTCAGGGCGATACAGCAAATACTGCTCAAATACGTCGGCCATGACGGTGGCCAGTTGCAGGCGCTGCGCACTGCGTTCAGCTTCGCTGTCCGGCCCCTGCCAGTATTGAATAACCGGCTTCATTTCAGGTTGCGCCATTAGCGCATCATCATTCAACAGCGCATCGATTCGCCAGCTGAGCACTTCTCGCCGGTACGGTGACTGACGGGGCACGATATCCGGTCC
>JBPEWW010000097.1:0-2497 GCA_052032275.1 Alteromonas sp.
GAGTTACTGTTAACCCATGTGCCGGCTGACAAACCGGTTACCCTGTTTGATGCCGGGTGTGGCGAAGGCGCTTATTTACGGCATGTGGAAGGTGTTCTCAGCGACGCAAATTATACCGTGCGTGCCTGCGGCAGTGATATTGCCAAGGTGGCGGTAGACATGGCCGCCAAACAGGCCCGGCATCACCAGTATGTGGTGGCCAGTAGTCACCAGTTGCCGGTCATCGCTCATAGCGTAACCGCTATGATGCAGGTCTTTGCCCCAGGTAAAGCCAGTGAATATGCGCGGGTCCTGAACGCCCAGGGGGTACTGCTGACAGTCGATCCTGGCCCCGCTCACCTGCGGGAACTTAAACAGGCAGTTTACGACACGCCGCAGCAGCATACTCCACCCGCCGGCTATGCCCCCACGCTGCGCTGTGTGGATGAGCAGCAGTTAGATTTTACTTTACGATTACAGGATATTACTCACGCAGAAGCATTGCTTGCCATGACGCCCTATACCTGGAAGCTAAAACCTGCCCGTCGCGATGCGTTAAAAGAGGCACTCAAACACGTGTCGGCCTCATTCTGTATCCGGGTATGGCAACAGGATAATCATCAGACAGGTGAGCAGCATGCCGGGTAAAGCCCTGTTCCTCGATCGTGATGGCATTATTAATGTGGATACCGGTTATCTTAGCCAGCCCCAGCAGGTGACCTTCGTTACCGGCATTTTCGACGTTATCGCGCGCTTTGTGGCGGCGGGTTTCGCGCCAGTCATTGTCACCAATCAGTCTGGAATAGGGCGGGGCATGTATACCGAGGCTGACTTCCACCGGCTTAGTGCTTGGATGCAGAAGGCGTTTAGCCGGCATGGTTTGCCTGAGATCCCGGTCTATTATTGCCCCCACCATCCCACTGAGGCCAACGTCCCCTACTTACAAACTTGCGCGTGCCGCAAGCCTGCACCCGGCATGATCCTGCAGGCGGCCAGTGAGCATGACTTTACGCTCCATGAATCGGTGCTGATTGGTGATAGCTGGCGTGATATACAGGCTGCTGACGCGGCGGGTATTCCTCACAAAGTGTTCGTCAGTTCACAGACAAAACCGGCGCAGAAGATCGCGGGCGTGATACAGGTGAGCAGTGTCGGCGCCATTCTTGGCGCCGACATCCTTGCCCGGTTACTGTGAAAACCGCGTCAGGTGTTTAATCGCCTGAGTGAGTAAATCAACATTGAGCGGATCATTGCTACGGCTATTATCTTGAATATCAAAAATCTCGTAGCTGCCGTTACTGAGCACTTCCGTGCGCTGGCCATTATGGATTACAACAATACGTTCTCCGGAGGTACTGACCAGCCAGTTTCTTGATGGCGCCAACAAATTACGGCCGGTAGAGTAGTAATGGACCGGCGCATGACAACCCAGTACATTGAGAATGGTAGGGACCAGGTCTTCCGTGCTGGCAATGTCTGCGTTGAGCGGCATCGACGAAAACAGCTTGCCTTTATCCGGCTGGCCGTTAGGAGCAAAGCCGCTCGCCACCATCAGCGCGCTGTTCTCTGCAACCCCACTATTCAGGTACTGCTGAATTTTTTTCGCCGGTAAAAACGCTATGTGCAGACCGTCATGTTGTTGACTCAGCGGTTGGCGATAGTTATTCAGCATGTCTGTCGGCAGCGATTCATCGATGTGAATGGATACTGGCATGCCGACGCCTTCGGGCAGTGCCAGCAGCACCGGCTTTTTCTCCGCCAGACTGTCTTGGTATATTTCGGGCACGCCAAACAGGGTGGTCATGATCAGGGCGTCCAGTGACGAGGCTGTGGTGAAATAGTTGGTTACCGGGGTCAGGCCAAGCGTGTCCATACCGGTCAGGGGCTGGGCGTCGGTTTGTACAATCACCGTCATGGGTTTATCTTCGTTCACCGAACAATAGACAGGCTGGGCCGGATAAGTAATATTGTGGATGTCAGGATCGAACTGCAGCTGTTTGCGCTCCTCGTAGGCGTCCAGGTCCAACAGGCCATAGCGTGACATGGTCGTTTTTGCAGTGGCCGGATAGGACAACGGAAACATGTTGTCCTGTTTGATAACCGGCTGGTACAGCTGGGCATCAGCCCAGACGTGCACCGCATGACTGGTCACAAAGCAGGCCAGAAAAAACGTGGTGACCGGGATACCGATTTTATAATGCATCAGGCGATCAAGGCGTTTCCAGACGGCGTTGGCCAGGATCAGCTGAAAGCCCAGCCACACCACAAACAACATTAATAAGAACGACCATTCCTGCCAGCCAAACTGGCTAATTTGTAATTGTGCCTCATTACGCAATAAGTCCGCGGAGCTGCCGCTTAGATGAAAGCCTGTCCGGGTGTAGAGCAGCGCATCAAACGCCAGTAGTGCCAGCCCCACCGCGGCGATAGTCGATGCAGTGGCTTTTATCACGCTTGGGTTACTGACCAGATAACATAACGGGAGGATAAAAATAACAAACCCGAAAAAGGTCATAAA
>JBPEWW010000098.1:0-4961 GCA_052032275.1 Alteromonas sp.
ATCCAGCATCGCGCGTATTTCTTTAGCAGAATGACCAAAGTAACCGGCAAATTCCAGATCACTGTATCCCACTGCTGCCACCAGCTTCAGGGTGGCCGGCACGCTGACTTTCATCATATCCCGCAAGGTATATAACTGTAATCCAACCGGGTGTCGGCGCGCCGGTCCGGCCATTAGGCTGGCAGGTAATAATGTCAGCATAGATGCACCCAGGGCGCCTTTCACAAACTGGCGGCGTGAATGAGTATGGGTCATGAGGCGACCTCCTTTATAGGGGTAGAAATGGTGGGATCCGGCGCTGGCCCGGTGCTTTGCCTGACCACAAGATCAAAGGGAATAATTATCTTGGGGGCACGCCGCGTCCTGCCGCTCAGCACGTCCAGTAACTGTGATACCGCAGTGCGGCCAAACTCTTCCGCGGGTTGCGCGATGGTTGTCAGCGGGGGGTCGCAGTATGCAGCAAACGCAATATCGTCAAAACCGGCCACTGATATATCCTCAGGCACCCGCAGCCCCGCCTGCTTAAGCCGCTGCATGGCGCCTATGGCGGTTTCATCATTTTCACAGAACACGGCAGTTGGGCGATCCCCGGTCTGTAAAATTGAGCCTGCGGCCTGATAACCGGCGCTGAGCGTGAAATCACCCGGGAACAACAGTGTTTCATCGTAACTGATGCCGGCGTGGGTCAGTGCATCTCGGTACCCCGCCAGGCGCTCCCGGGTGAGCGGGCTCGCTTGCGGGCCCTTGATCATGGCTATGCGGGTATGCCCCAGTGCTAACAGATGTTCGGTCATTGCGCGGGCCGCCGCACGGTTGTCCAGGGTAACCGTTGGACAGGGTATGGCATCGAGCACCTCACAGGCGTTGACCATGGGCAATAACCCCTGCGCGTTGGTCATGGCGTCGTCAAACGGGTTAGCGGCGCGTAACTGGATCAGGCCGTCAGCCTGCGAGGTTTGCACCATTTTGGCGTAGTCCTCTTCCACTCGGCTATCGCCCAGGGTGTTGGCAAGTAACAACGCATACCCTTGCTCAGCCGCGGCCTCCTGCATGCCACTGATCACCCGCGCAAAGAACACATTGGCGACGGTGGGCACCAGCACAACCAGATTATGGGTTTTACCGGAACGGAATTTTACTGCCATCAGATTAGGCTTATAGCCGGTGGCCTGCACGGCGTCCATGACTCTGGCACGGGTTTTGGGCGATACCCGTTCCGGCTGTTGCAACGCTCTGGATACGGTGGCTACAGAGACTCCCGCGTGCTCAGCCACCTCGCGAATATTTGGCATGACAGACGCCACCATTAACTGTGGTTAAAAATGTAACCGTTAACATTTATACCAAAAATAATACCGCGAGCGCGCAAAATTGCCAGCAAAAATTACAATCAGTGGCTAATATCAGGGTTGTCATTAACATCTTTGCAAAAAGATAAGCCAACTTAGAGCAGATGACAGGGGGTTAGCGCAGAATTTGCGTTGACAATGTAAAATGTAATCCGTTACATTGATTAAATGAGTTACAAATATGCAACAAATCTTTCATTAAGCAGCGTTGCAATCAGGACGACAGGGGCCGGATATGCCAGTCACAAAGAAAATCAGAATGGGAATGATCGGCGGCGGGGAAGGGGCGTTTATCGGCGCCGTGCACCGTCACGCCGCCGCGCTGGATGGTCATTACGAATTAGTCTGTGGCGCGTTCAGTCGCGACGCAGATAACAACAAACGCACCGCGCAAAGCCTCGGACTGAGCGATCAGCGCACTTACAGCAGCTGGGAATCGATGCTGACCCAGGAAGCCAGTTTGCCCGCAGACAGCCGGATGGAGGTGGTAGTGATTGTCACGCCCAATCACCTGCATGTGCCGATATCAAAGAGTGCGTTAAAACATGGTTTTCACGTGTTCTGTGAAAAACCCGCGGCGGTCTCCCTGTCTGAAGTGAATGAACTGGCCGATGTGCTGGCCGGGTCGGGCTGTCTGTATGGACTGGCGCACACTTACCTGGGTTACCCCATGGTGTGGCAGGCTCGCCATATGGTGGCCAGTGGTGCCATTGGCGAGGTGCGCAAAGTCTTTGTGGAATACCCTCAGGGCTGGCTGTCCGCGCCGGAAGAGCAGCACAACAAGCAGGCCTCGTGGCGCACCGATCCGGCGCAGGCCGGTGGCAGCGGCTGCATGGGCGACATCGGTACGCATGCGTTTGGGCTGGCAGAGTTTGTCCTTGATGATCTTATTGTCAAACTGAACGTGGATCTGCGCACCGTGGTGCCGGGCCGGCAACTGGATGACGACGGCGCGGCGTTTCTGCAAACCGACCACGGCGCCAGTGGTGTGCTGATCGCCAGTCAGGTCTGTGCAGGTGAAGAAAATGCACTGAAAATCAGAGTGTTTGGTGACAAGGGTGGCCTGGAATGGCAGCAGATGGAGCCTAACTCGCTGGTGTACCGGCCAGTGGATCAGCCGTATCAGGTACTACGTGCGGGCCTGGGGCAAGCCGGTTTATGCGATGAAGCGCTGGATCGCTGCCGCATCCCGGGCGGCCATCCTGAAGGCTATCTGGAAGCCATGGCGAACCTGTACAGCTATTTTGCGAAGGCCATTCGTAATGGCGACACCCATACCGCTAACGGGGTGCCGGGTATACATGAAGGGCGACGGGGGATGGCGTTCATCGACACCATGCTGACCGGTGCAGACAGCGAAACCCGCTGGCATGCCGTTCCAACCATCACCCAACCTTAAGGAGCCTGTATGACGGATATTAAAGGACCGGCGATTTTTCTGGCTCAGTTTGCTGGTGATGAAGCACCATTCGATACCCTGGAGAACATGGCAAGCTGGGCAGCATCGCTGGGATATAAGGGCATACAGGTGCCGACTGGCGCCATGTTTGATTTAGAAAAAGCCGCCGACAGCCAGCAATACTGCGACGACATTAAAGCCATGTGTGAAAACGCCGGTGTGACTATTACCGAGCTGTCGACCCACTTGCAGGGGCAGCTGGTCGCGGTGCACCCGGCCTACGATGAATTATTTGACGGGTTCGCCCCGGCTTCACTGCGCGGCAATCCGGCAGCACGCACCGAGTGGGCTGTTAACCAGCTCAAGTGCGCGGCGAAAGCCAGTCAGCGGTTAGGGCTGCGCAGTCATGCCACGTTTTCCGGCGCACTGATGTGGCATCTGATGTACCCCTGGCCTCAGCGTCCGCCTGGGCTGGTAGAAGAAGGATTTAAAGAACTTGCGGCACGCTGGCGACCTATTCTTGATGCGTTCGATGAAGCCGGCGTGGATGTCTGTTATGAGCTTCACCCGGGCGAAGACTTGCATGACGGGGCCAGCTTCGAGCGCTTTCTCGACGCCGTAGACCAGCACCCCCGCGCCAATATCCTGTTTGATCCCAGCCATTTTGTCCTGCAGCAGCTTGACTATCTGGCTTTCATCGACCGCTACCACACCCGTATCAAAGCCTTTCATGTGAAGGACGCCGAGTTTAACCCGGACGGCCGAGCCGGGGTGTATGGCGGTTATCAGGACTGGGTGGATCGGCCTGGACGGTTTCGCTCACTGGGCGACGGCCAGATAGATTTCAACGGCATTTTCAGCAAGCTGACCCAGTATGGGTTCGACGGCTGGGCGGTGCTGGAGTGGGAGTGCTGCCTGAAAGATGCGGCACAGGGCGCGGCCGAAGGCGCGCCATTTATTGCCCGGCATCTGATCACGAAAGCTGACAAGGCATTTGATGATTTTGCCGGAAACGACAGCAGCACAGCACGCAACCGGCGTATTTTAGGCTTAACGGATTAACCCTTTGCCGCACAAGGACACCACTATGATAGCGCTACGACTCAGCATAATGATGTTTCTCCAGTTTTTTATCTGGGGAGGATGGTTTGTCACGCTGGGCACTTATCTGGCCAATACCCTGTCTGCATCAGGCGGTCAAATCGGGATGGCGTTTTCTACCCAGTCATGGGGCGCCATTATTGCGCCGTTTATCATTGGCCTGATTGCGGATCGCTATTTCAATGCGGAGCGCATACTCGGTGTGCTGCATCTGGTGGGCGCAGGCTGCATGTATATGCTGTATCAGGCGCAGGACTTTGCCCAGTTTTATCCGTTTGTACTGGCCTACATGATTGCTTATATGCCCACCCTGGCACTGGTCAACTCGGTGTCGTTCGGACAAATGCAGGACCCGGCCAAAGAGTTTGGCAAAATCCGGGTGTGGGGCACTGTGGGCTGGATTGTGGCCGGCCTGGTTATTAGTTATGTGTTTTCCTGGGATGCCAGTAGTGCTATCGCCCAGGGCATGCTGAAGAACACCTTCCTGCTGTGCGCCGGCGCGTCGCTGCTGTTAGGCGTATTCAGCTTTACCCTGCCGGCCACGCCGCCAAAAAGTGATGACACGCAAAGCGGCCTGAAGGCGGTACTGGGTATTGATGCGCTGGCGCTGTTAAAAGATCGTAACTTTGCGGTATTTTTCGTCTCCTCCGTGATGATTTGTATTCCACTGGCGTTTTATTACCAGAATGCCAACCCGTTTCTGACCGAGATTGGGGTCGCAAACGCCACCGGCAAGATGACGCTGGGGCAGGTATCTGAAGTGGTCTTTATGCTGGCACTGCCGGTGTTTCTGAACCGCTTTGGTATCAAGCTCACCTTATTAATCGGCATGGCAGCCTGGGTACTGCGCTATGTGTTGTTTGCTTATGGGAATGCCGACGACGGTATCGCACTGCTTATCGTTGGCATCGCCCTGCACGGGATCTGTTATGACTTTTTCTTTGTGTCCGGGCAAATTTACACCGACGCCAAGGCAGGTAAAGCAATCAAGAGCGCTGCGCAGGGGCTGATTACGCTGGCCACCTACGGCGTGGGGATGCTGATAGGCTTCTGGGTGGCCGGCAAAATCACCGACACCTACACCCTGGAGGCAGGGCATAGCTGGGCCGATA
>JBPEWW010000099.1:0-3129 GCA_052032275.1 Alteromonas sp.
AGGTGGAAGGAGTCTACCTGGAGACCTGGCAGCCGTTTACCCTGTCCCGCGAGGAGTGTCAGTTCGGTTACCGGGACAGTATTTTTAAACATGCGCTGGCAGGTAAAGTGCTGATCTCCTACGTCACCTTCTTGTTGCCAGCCACTGCGCAGACGGAAACATCCTACGGCGAGCTGGCCCGGCTGGACTCCCCTACACCCGGCGCCATCTACGATGAAGTGATCCGGGTACGGCGGGCTAAATTGCCGGATCCGGCGGAGCTGGGCAATGCCGGCAGTTTTTTCAAAAACCCGGTGATCAGCACTACGCATTACCATGCACTAAAAGCCCGTTATGCCAACATGCCCGGGTTTGCGGTTGACGCGTCATATACCAAAGTGCCTGCCGCCTGGCTGATCGATCAGCTGGGCTTTAAGGGTAAAATTCACCATGGGGTTCGCTGTCACCCCACGCAGCCGCTGGTACTGACCAATCTTGGTCATGCCAGAGGGGAAGATGTGACAAGTCTGGCAAAAGCCATTATTGTGGCTGTTAACGAGACGTTTACTATTCAACTTGAGCCCGAAGTCAGGCTGGTGGGCAAGGAAGGGCTGGTGCATCTATGAGACAGGCATCCAAGCTGATCAGGCAGCATATTCTGGCCGTGCTATCGGACGGCCACTTTCACTCTGGTGAAGCCATTGCACAGGAAGTGGGGCTATCGCGCACGGCGGTGGCCGGTCACATTGCACAGCTCTCAGACTGGGGGCTGGATGTGTTTAAGGTCAAAGGCAAGGGGTACCGCCTTGAACGGGGGTTTACTCTGTTAAATGCCGATATCATAAAGAAACACCTGGCCGGACCGCGGATGGCGCTGGTGGACGTGGAAGCGGTGCTGCCATCGACCAATACCGAACTGAAAAAACGCATTGTAAATTCCCCTCATAACCTGGCAAACGGCGATGTGGTACTGGCTGAAGTGCAGACTGCAGGTCGCGGCCGGCATGGCCGTGAATGGCTGGCACCGGTGGGCGGGAGTCTGACCTTTTCGATGTACTGGTCATTTCCGGACGGTTATCAAAGTATGGCCGGGTTGTCCTTGCTGGTAGGACTGGCCGTGTGTGACGGGCTCAAAGCGGTGGGCGTGGACGATGCACAGCTGAAGTGGCCGAATGATGTTTACCTGCAGGGTAAAAAACTGGCCGGTATTCTGATAGAGGTTGAAGGTCAGATTGGCGCCACGGCACACAGCGTTATCGGTATCGGTCTGAACGTGTGTATGCCTGAGAACCAGTACGATGTGGGTCAGCCACATACCGACCTGGCTGCGTTCCTGGGCTATGCGCCGGATCGCAATGAATTAGCTGCCGCTATAATCCGGGCCCTGTCAGATCTGTTACCGAAATTCAGCCAGCAGGGCTTCGGGCCGTTTGTGGACTGGTGGCAGGCGATGGATTTGTACGCGGATAAAACCATTGTGTTGCAGATGGGCGAAAAGCGCTTTTCTGGTGTGGATCGCGGTGTGGACGCCAGTGGTGCGTTGTTAGTAGAAACCCGGGACGGCATTACCCGTTTCCATGGAGGGGAGGTAAGTTTACGTGGCCAGTGAAAAAAACGTGCTGTTAGTGGACGTGGGCAACACCCTGATAAAAGCGTGCCGGATGAACGAGACAGACAAAGAGCCTGCCGTGCATACCACGCACCGGGCGTTTGTGGCCTCACTGGAGGCGCTGAAAGTCACCCACGTGTATTTAGGCAGTGTGCGTGATGATGCGGTGGCAAATTACATTGGCGCGCACTGTGAGCAGGCCGGGCTGAGCTTTAAAGAAATTGTCACTGAAAAGAAAGCGTTCGGCATTTCCAATGCCTATGCCAATGTCGATACGATGGGGGTTGATCGCTGGTTAGGGATCATGGCCGCGCAGGGCATGACCAAAAAAGACAGCTTTTGTGTCATGGATGTAGGCACGGCCATCACGGTCGACTTTGTCAGTAAAGGTCAGCATTTAGGCGGTTGGATAGCACCAGGCTTCCATAGCATGCGGGCAGGACTGATTGAATCCACCAAAAAAGTCTTTGGCGATGACACTGTGCCGGACACCTTAGTGGCCGGAAACACGACGCAATCGGGGGTGGCACAGGGCTGTTTGGCAGCGACGCAAGGCATCTATCGCAGCGCAATTGCTTATTTAAACAGCAAACAAACCGCGTTTGATGTAATTATAGGCGGTGGGGATAAAAAACTGTTTGCATTCCCTGAGAGCAGTGGTAGCATCCCCGTCGCGAATTTGGTGGTGCAAGGCCTTGCCCGCTATGCGAAGAGAGACCTCTTTGCATAACATCAAATGTTTGATTGATTAAAGATTTATCACTCAAACAGAAAAATGAAAATTTTTCGAAAAAGGCATTGCACTGAGTAACATGTTACTCTAGAATGCGCACCCACTTGATGCAGTGCCGACTTAGCTCAGTTGGTAGAGCAACTGACTTGTAATCAGTAGGTCGCCAGTTCGACTCCGGCAGTCGGCACCATCAATCTGGAGGGGTACCCAAGCGGTCAACGGGAGCAGACTGTAAATCTGCCGGCTCAGCCTTCGCAGGTTCGAATCCTGCCCCCTCCACCACTTTCTTATGAGGTGGCCAGAGAATTAGGATTTGCGGGCATCGTATAATGGCTATTACCTCAGCCTTCCAAGCTGATGATGCGGGTTCGACTCCCGCTGCCCGCTCCATATCAGTGCTGATATAGCTCAGTTGGTAGAGCGCACCCTTGGTAAGGGTGAGGTCGGCAGTTCGAATCTGCCTATCAGCACCATTTTTCTCCCCAGCTCATGTTGTAAAGATTTTTCAAGAATTTTTAAAGTAACTTTGCTGGGATAATAGAAATGGCAAAAGAAAAGTTTGAACGTACGAAACCCCATGTAAACGTGGGTACAATCGGCCACGTTGACCACGGTAAAACCACTCTGACTGCAGCAATCACTACTGTCCTTTCAAAGACTTATGGTGGTTCAGCTCAGGCATTCGACATGATCGATAACGCGCCTGAAGAAAAAGCACGTGGTATCACCATCTCTACGTCACACGTAGAATATGACACTCCTACTCGCCACTACGCGCACGTAGACTGTCCTGGACACGCTGACTACG